>JAPSJU010000087.1 GCA_031178025.1 Agromyces sp.
GACGGTCGCGTCCGACCCCGTCGGGACCGTGACCTCGACGACGAGGGTGTGCTCCTCGATGCGCCACGCGATGGCCGCGCGACCGTAGGGCGTCTCGTGCTCGGCGGCGGCGTGCGTGATCCCGCCGCCCGGTCGGGGACGGAATCGGATGCTGCGGTAGCCCGGCGCCGCGGGGGCGATGCCGGCGACGACCCGGTGCAACCAGTCGGCGACCGCGCCGAGCGCGTAGTGGTTGAACGAGGTCATCTTGCCGGGATTCACCGTGCCGTCGGGCTGCAGGCTGTCCCAGCGCTCCCAGATCGTGGTGGCGCCCTGCGTGACGGCGTAGAGCCACGAGGGCGACTGCTCCTCCAGCAGCAGGTCGTAGGCGGCATCCGGATGACCCGTCGCGGTGAGCGCGTCGGAGACGAGCGGGGTGCCGACGAAGCCCGTGGCGATGCGGTTGCCGGCCTCCTCGACGAGTTGGGCCAGGCGGTCGCCGGCGGCATCGCGCAGACCGTCGGGGATGAGCTCGAACGCGATCGCGAGCGCGTACGCCGTCTGCGCGTCGCTCGTCATGCGGCCGTCGGGCAGCACGTGGGCGCGTGTGAAGGCCGCGCGCACCTCGGCGGCGAGCCCGGCGAAGCGGTCGGCGTCCTCGCGTCGGCCGAGGCGGTCGGCCATCAGCGCGAGGCGGTCGGCCGAGCGCGCGAAGTACGCGGTGGCGACGAGGTGGCGGTCGGTCCTCGCATCGGCCGGGTCGTGCGGGGGCGCGGCGGGGTCCAGCCAGTCGCCGAGCTGGAAGCCCTCGTTCCAGAGCCGGTCGGGGCCGGCGAGTCGCTCGACGAGTTCGACCCAGGCCTTCGCCGACTCGTACTGGGCGGTGAGCACGCCCTCGTCGCCGAAGCGTTCGAAGAGGGTCCACGGGGTGATCGTCGCGACGTCGCCCCACGCGGCGCCCGGCCGGATCGGCGTCCACATGCGGTGCGCGGGGATGACGGGCACGTACCAGGGCACCGTACCGTCGGGGAGCTGCTCGATGGCCACGTCCTTCAGCCAGGACGAGAGCATGCCCGACACGTCGTAGAGGAACGACGCGGTCGGCGCGAACACCTGGATGTCGCCGGTCCATCCGACGCGCTCGTCGCGCTGGGGGCAGTCGGTGGGGATGTCGAGGAAGTTGCCGCGCATGCTCCACACGACGTTCTCGTGCAGCCGGTTCACGAGCGGGTTCGACGACTCGAACCATCCCGTGCGCTCGAGGTCGGTGTGGTACACCCGCGCCACGATGTCGCCGTTCAGCACGGCGGCATCCAGGTCTCCGGGCCATCCCTCGACCTCCGCGTACCGGAAGCCGTGGAACGTGAACCGCGGCTCCCACTCCTCGACGCCGCGGCCGGCGAGCACGTACTCGTCGGTCGCCTTCGCGGTGCGCAGCGGCCGGGTGCACAGCTCACCGTCCTGGAGCACCTCCGCCGTGCGGATCACGACCCGATCGCCGGATGCCCCGGACACCCGGATGCGCGGCCGGCCCACGAGGTTCTGGCCGAAGTCGAGCACGCGCCTGCCGCTCGGCGTCGTGAGCACCTCGACCGGTACGACCTCCTGCGTGCAGCGCACGGGCGGGCCCTCGGGCGCGACGAGGGTGGCGGGGTCGCGGTGCGCGGCGACCACGCGATGCCAGCCCGCGTCGTCGAACCCGGGCCGGGACCAGCCCTCGACCTCGAGGCGGGCGTCGTAGAGCTCGCCGTCGTAGTTCCCGGTGCGCACGATGGGGCTCGGGTGCGCCCGCCATGAGGGGTCGGTCGCGATGACCTCGACGGAGCCGTCGCGGTACCGGAGTTCGAGCTGCGCGAGGAGCGACAGGTCGAAGCCGTAGAGGTTGCGGAAGCCGCCGTACCAGCCGAGTCGTCCGCGGTACCAGCCGTCGCCGAGCCACGCGCCGATCGCGTTGGCGCCCTCGCCGATCGCATCGGTGACGTCGTAGCTGAGGTAGCGCAGCTTGCTGCGGTACGGCGTCCATCCCGGGGACATGGCGTCGTCGCCGACCCGTCGGCCGTTGAGCTCCATCTCGTAGAGTCCGTGGGCGGTGACGTAGAGCCGCGCGGCGGCGAGGCCGTCGCGCACGGTGAACTCCCGGCGGAGGATCGACGGCCGGCGTTCGTCGGACGCCGGATCCTCCTCCCATGAGGCGCCGACCGGGACGGCGACCCAGTCGGTCGCTTCGAGCAGCCCGGCCTCGACCGTCGCGGGCTCGCTCCAGTCCGAGGTGGTGCCGTCGGCACCGGTGACGCGGATGCGCACCTCGGCCCGCTCGCGCGATCGCAGCGGAGGCGCGGGCCACGGGACGAGCACCGACTCGCCGGATGCGACGGGACCGTCGCTGCGCCAGGATTCGTCACCGCGATCGATGCGCACCTCGTACGCGGCCTGGGACCACCCGGCAGGCGCCTGGGTCTTCCAGGACAGGCGCGGGGACGCGACGCCGATACCGAGCGCCTCTCGCAGGTGTTCGAGGGTCGGGGCAGCAACGGTGATGCGCAATGACGTCTCCAGATCGATGATTACCCGCTAGCGTATCCGGTGAACCGGTCAACCGGTATCCACGGAAGGATCCCCGCATGGTCGCCCGCTACGCCGTCGTCGAGCTCGCCTTCGAGGGGCCGTCCTCGCCGCCGGTCCCCGCCGATCAGGTGCCGCTCGATGTCGTGTTCCGTCACGAGAGCGGGCGCGTCGTCCGCGTGCCCGGCTTCTGGGACGGTGACGCCCGGTACCTGGTGCGCTTCAACCCCGGACTCGAGGGGCGATGGACCTGGACGAGTGAGCACGCCGCGCCGGGCGTCCGCGGCGGCGCCGGCGAGCTCGTCGTCGGGCCACCTGAGCCCGGCGAGCACGGGCCCGTGCGCGTGGCGGGCACGTTCCACTTCGCACACGACGACGGCACGCCGTTCCGGCCGGTCGGCACGACGGTGTACAACTGGCTGCACCAGCCCGACGATCGCCGTGCCGAGACCGTCGAGGCGATCGCCGATGCCGGCTTCGACAAGCTGCGCTTCATGGTGTTCCCGCAGGCCGGCGGGTACGTCGAGCATGTCCCCGAGCTGCTCCCGTTCGAGCGCGATGCCGACGGCAGGTGGGATGTCTCCCGGCCGGTGATCCCCTTCTTCCGCCGGCTCGACGAGGCCGTCGAGCTGCTGAACGCGCGAGGCATCCAGGCCGACGTGCTCATCTACAACGCCTACGACAACGGGCGCTTCGCGCTCGACGCGCTGACGGAGGAGGAGGATGCCGCCTACCTGCGCTACCTGGTCGCCCGGCTGTCGGCCCATCCGAACGTCTGGTGGTCGCTCTGCAACGAGTTCGACATCCTCGACCGCCCCGATGAGCGGTGGACCCGTGCGGGCGAGCGGCTCGCAGCGGTGGACCCCCACGATCACCTGCGGTCCATCCACAACTGGGTGCGCTTCTACGACCACAACCGCTCCTGGGTCACCCACGCGTCGATCCAGCTGGGGCAGGCGACCGAGGACTTCGGTCGCGCCTCGCTGTTCCGCGACGCCTACCGCAAGCCGATCGTGCTCGACGAGATCAAGTACGAGGGCGACGTGCCCGAGCGCTGGGGCCGCCTCGAGCCGCAGCAGCTCGTGCACCAGTTCTGGATCTCGACCGTGTCGGGATGCTACGCCTCCCACGGCGAGAGCTTCACACGCGACGACGGCAGCCTCCACATCGTCGCCGGCGGCCCGCTGCGCGGCGCGAGCCCGGCACGGCTCGGCTTCCTGCGACGCCTCCTCGAGGAGATCGACGGCGTGGGCCTCGATCCGATCGACAACTGGTGGGACGAGGCGTTCGTCGCCGGCATTCCCGGCCGGCTGTACGTGCAGTACCTCGGCCGGAGCGCCCCGCCGACGTGGACGTTCCGGCTGCCGCGGGCGAGCGGCAGCTCCGCGCCCCGGGTCGGCGACCGCTTCGAGGTCGACGTCATCGACACGTGGCGGATGACGGTCAGCACGGTGGAGCGCCGCTTCGTCGTCGACGAGGTCGAGCGGAACGAGGCGTTCGCCGCGGATGCCGCTCCCATCGAGCTCCCGCAGGGCGAGGCGCTCGCGCTGCGCATCCGCATCGTCGACTGACGGGGGAGCCGTGACCGCCTTCGACGTCAGCCGTCGGTGCATAAAGATGCGAACTTGACCGAAGATGCACACCGTGGAACGATCAAGGCGGACCTCGTCCGTCCACTGGGAGCCATCATGACCGACGCCGACGTCACCCCGCCCATCGAGCCGCGCCCGCTCGGGCGTTCCGGCACGCTCGCGAGCCCGATCACGCTCGGCACGTCGGGCCTCGGCGCCCGCACGGCGCCCGGCGACGCGGCCGAGGCGGAGGCCATCGACCTCGCCTCCGCGATGCTGCACGGCCCGTACGCCCTCATCGACACCTCGAACGAGTACGCCGGGGGGCGCAGCGAAGCGGTACTCGGCGCGGCCCTGGCTCGCGACGGCATCGCCCCCGGCCGCGCCATCGTCACGAAGGTCGACCGGGATCTCGCCACGGGCGTCTTCGACCGGGACCGCGTACGCCGTTCCTTCGAGGAGAGCTGCCAGCGGCTGGGCGTCGATCGCCTCGGCATCCTGCACCTGCACGATCCCTACTCGGTGTCGTTCGAGGAGGCCACGGGTCCCGGCGGCGCGGTGGAGGGGCTCCTCGAGCTCAAGGAGGAGGGGCTCGTCGACGCGATCGGCGTCGCCGCCGGCCGGATGTCGCTCATGCGGCGCTACGTGGCCACCGGACTGTTCGACGTGGTGCTGTCGCACAACCGGTACACGCTCGTCGACCGCAGCGCGACCCCGCTCTTCGAGGAGGCGATCGAGCGCGGCATGGGCGTCTTCAACGCCGCCCCGTTCGGCGGCGGCCTGCTGGCGCGAGGTTCGGCGAGCGGTGCCACGTACGCCTACGGCGAGACGACGGCCGAGCTCCGCGCGTGGGTGGCGAGGGCCGAGGAGGTGTGCGCTCGGCACGGCGTCGACCTGCCGACGGCGGCGCTGCGCTTCTCGCTCCGCTCGCCCCTCGTGCACACGACCGTCGTCGGGGTCTCGTCCACGGCCCGCATCGACGAGCTCGAACTCGCCCGCACCGCCGACGTGCCCGACGGACTGTGGAGCGATCTCGACGCGCTCGGCGCCGCCCCCTCGACCGTCGACGACTGAGCGGCGCGGCGTCCGACGCCTGCCGCAGCGGCGCGCTTCCACGATGAGGAGACCGATGACCGAGCCCTACTGGGAATCCGTCGAGCCCGGCGACGGCCGCCGCGCTCCTCGCGCGGACGCCATCACCGACGCCAGGACGCTCCGCCTCGACGGAACGTGGCGTTTCCGGCTCGCGCCCACGGCGGCGGGCACGGGTTCCGCGTTCACCGGGCGGGAGTTCGACGATTCCGGCTGGGACGAGATCCGCGTGCCGTCCCACTGGGTGCTCCAGGACGTGACGCCGCTCGCCGGCGGGCCTGCCCGCTCGCTCCGCGGCACCGCGGAGGGCCCCCTGTACACGAACACCGCCCTGCCGTTCCCGCTCGATCCTCCGCGCGTGCCGACCGAGAACCCCACCGGCGACCACCGGCTCGTGTTCACCGTGCCCGACGACTGGGGCTCCGCGGTCCTGCGCTTCCAGGGCGTCGACTCCTGTGCGAAGGTGTGGCTGAACGGACGCGAACTCGGCTGGTCGTCGGGCAGCAGGCTGCCGTTCGAATTCGATGCGCCCGTCGTCGCCGGCGAGAACGTGCTCGCCGTGCGCGTGCACCGCTGGTCGAGCGGCAGCTACCTCGAGGACCAGGACATGTGGTGGCTGCCGGGGATCTTCCGGGAGGTCGAGCTCATCGAACGCCGAGCCGGTGCGATCGACGATCACACCGTGCACGCCGACTACGACCACGAGACGGGCGTGGGCACGCTTCGCGTGGAGGCATCCGCACCCGCCGTCGTCGAGATCCCCGAACTCGGCATCCGCATGCCGGCAGGTGCGATCGCCGAGGTGGCGGTCGAGCCGTGGAGCGCGGAGGCGCCCCGCCTGTACCGCGGCACGCTCACCGCCACGGACGGCACCGAGACGATCGAGCTGGCCGTCGGGTTCCGCCGGGTCGAGGTCGTCGGCGGCGTCCTGCACGTCAACGGCCGCCGCGTCTTCTTCCGTGGCGTCAACCGGCACGAGCACCACCCGGACACGGGCCGGACGCTCGATCGCGACACCATGATCCGCGACATCGTCATGATGAAGCAGCACAACGTCAACGCCGTGCGCACGAGCCACTATCCGCCGCATCCCGAGTTCCTCCGCCTCTGCGACGAGTACGGGCTCTGGGTCGTCGAGGAGGGCGACCTCGAGACGCACGGCTTCATCTACGCCGGGTGGGAGGGCAACCCGCCCGCCGATCCGCGCTGGCTCCCCGCGATGCTCGACCGCACGGCACGCATGGTCGAGCGCGACAAGAACCGACCGAGCGTCGTGATCTGGTCGATGGCGAACGAGAGCGGGGTCGGCGAGAACTTCGCCGCGCTGGAGGCCTGGATCCGCGATCGCGACCCGTCTCGCCCCATCCACTACGAGCGCGACCCCAGCTACCGCAACTCGGACTTCGCCTCGCTCATGTACCCCTCGCTCGAGCTGCTCGAGCAGATCGGCCGCCGCGAGGACCCGCGTCCCGACGGCGTCACCGATGAGGAGGACGCCCGCCGCCGCGCGCTGCCCTTCCTGCTGTGCGAGTACGCGCACGCGATGGGCAACGGGCCGGGCTCGCTCGGCGACTACCACCGGATCCTGCGCTCGCACGAGCGCTTCTGCGGCGCGTTCGTCTGGGAGTGGATCGACCACGGCTTCACCCGCCTGGACGACTCGGGGCGCGAGTTCATCATGCACGGCACGGATGTCGCGTACCGCCCGAACGGCGGTCGGTACTGCCTCGACGGGCTCGTCTTCTCGGATCGCACGCCGTCGCCGGCGCTCGCCGTGCTGAAGCAGGTCGTCGCGCCGGTCGAGCTGACCGTCGGCTCCGACGGAATCATCGTGCGGAACGGCTACGACCACATCGGGCTCGACCATGTCGCCTTCTCGTGGCGTCTCGAGCTCGACGGCGTGGAGCAGGCCGGCGGAACGCTCGACGTGCCGCCGCTCGCGCCGGGCGAGTCGGTCGAGCTGCTCCTGCCCGCGGGCTCCGCGCCCCGGGGGGACGTGGGGGAGTGGTGGCTCACGGTCGAGGCGGTGCTCGCTCGCGACGCGTCGTGGGCGCCCGCCGGGCACGCGGTGGCGTGGGCACAGGGGCGGATCGCCCACCGGCCTCGTGCGCGGGCGAAGCCCGGACCCGCCACCGCGACCTCGTCGGACTCGGGGTGGCGGAGCGGCACGGTGAGACTCGGGCCCGCCTCGTTCGACCGCTCGTCCGGCCGGCTCGTCCGCCTCGGCTCGCTGGAGCTCGACGGGCCGACGCTCGACCTGTATCGCGCACCCATCGAGAACGATCGCGGGCAGGGCGGCACCAACGACCTCGCGGCGGTCTGGCTCGCGACGGGCATGGATCGCATGCTCGATCGCGCCGACCGTGTCGAGCTCGACGGCGCCCGCCTCCGCGTCGAGGGCCGGCTCGCCGCCGCGACGCATCCGCACGGCATCG
>JAPSJU010000088.1 GCA_031178025.1 Agromyces sp.
GGCACGAGTTCGGCACGACGACGGGCCGCAAGCGGCGCACCGGATGGTACGACGCCCCGATCGCCCGCTACGCGGCGCGCATCAACGGGGTCACCGACTTCGTGCTCACGAAGCTCGACGTGCTCACCGGCCTCGACCGCATCCCCGTCGCGGTCGCCTACGACGTCGACGGGCAGCGGTTCGACGAGGTGCCCGTGTCGCAGTCCGACTTCCACCACGCCAAGCCGATCTACGAGGAGTTCCCGGGCTGGAGCGAGGACATCTCGGGCGCCCGCACGTTCGAGGAGCTTCCCGCGAACGCGCGGAGCTACGTGCGCGAGCTCGAGGCGCTCAGCGGCTCCCGCATCTCGGCGATCGGCGTCGGACCGGGTCGCGACGAGATCGTGCAGCTGCACGACCTGCTGGGCTGACCACCCCGTACCGCGAGGGGCGCACGCCGCGCCCCTCGCGAGCGCTCGCCAGAGCGACATCGGTTCATGGCACACTCGACAGGTGACCGCGATCCGCCCCGCCGATGCGCCACTCGTCGGCCGATTCATCAGGCTCACCCCCTTCACCGAGGGCGACATCCCGGGGCTCGAGGGCGCGCTCCGGCATCACGCCGTCTTCGCGGGCGGCTACGGCGGCGGTCCGGCCGGGCTCCCCGCCGACTCCACGCAGTTCCGGGCGTTCGCGGCGTCGTACTACACGGGCGGCGTCGACGCGATGCCGTGGACGGTGCGCATCGAAGGGGGCCCCGACCACGGCGCCGTCGTCGGAGCGACGAAGCTCGGCGACCTCGACCTCGGCAATGCATCGGCGCACCTCGGCTGGACCGCGTACGACCCGCGCGTCTGGGGCACCGCGGTGAATCCCGAAGCGAAGCTGCTGCTGCTCGGCCTCGCCTTCGATCACGGCTTCGGCCGTGTGAAGATCCAGGCGGATGCCGCGAACACGCGCTCCCGCGCCGCCATCGCGAAGCTCGGGGCGCAGTTCGAGGGCATCGCGCGCCGCGACAAGCGCCGTGCCGACGGCTCCTGGCGCGACTCGGCCGTCTACTCGGTCATCGTCGACGAGTGGCCGGTCGTGCGCGCCGGGCTCGAGATGCGTCTCGCCGCGCGGGGTGAGCGTCGCGTCGAGCTCCACGCCGCATCCGCAGCGGCCGGCGCCGAGGCCACGCGCGCGGGCGATCCGACGCGGTGAGCACGCGGCCCGACGACGCTCCTTCCCTCAACGCCGTTCCGGCTCGGGAACGTGCAGTCGAGTGAGGAAGGCGTCGGTGCCGCGCGGAAGGCCTCGGCGGTCGCCGCGCGACACCAGCACCGTCACGAGCACGGCGAGCGGCACCGTCCAGGCGGCCGGCTGTTCGAGGAACGGTCGCACCTCGGGCACGAGCGCCGAGATGGACGCCCCTCCGAGGATCGCCGCGCCGGAGAGCACCGCGCCGGTCGTCATGCCCGCGATCGCGCCGCGCGCCGTGAGACCGCGCCACCAGATCCCGAGGATGAGCATCGGGCAGAGGGTGGAGGCCGTGAATGCGAAGACGAGCCCCACGCTGCCCGCGAGCCCCGTCGACTCGGTCGCCAATGCGACGACGAGGGGCACGAACGAGGACGCGACGGCCGCGATGCGGAAACCGCGCACGCTTCCGCCGAGGAGGTCCTGGCTGATCACCCCGGCGAGGGACACGACGAGCCCCGACGACGTCGACAGGAACGCCGCGAACGCGCCGGCGATCACGAGCGCGGTGAGGAGCTGCCCGACGGGTCCGGGGATGAGTCGATCGGGGAGCACGAGCACGAGCGCGTCGGCCTGCCCCGGCTGGGCGATGTCCGGGGCGAACGCGCGGCCGAGGAATCCGAAGGCCGTCGGGAACAGGTAGAACACCGAGAGCAGCACGAGCACGATGACGGTCGTGCGACGCGCCGCCACGCCGTCGGGATTCGTGTAGAAGCGCACGAGCACGTGCGGAAGGCCGAGCGTGCCGAGGAGCAGCGCCACCATGAGCGAGACGGTGCGGTAGACATCGAGGCTGCCCGGCCCCGCGGCCGCGGGGAACGCATCGGCTCGGGTCAGCTGCGCCGGCGGATCGCCGCCGCCGATGGCGAGGAGCAGCACGACGACGGGCACGGCGAGGGCCGTGAGCTTCAGCCAGAACTGGAACGCCTGCACGAAGGTGATCGACCGCATCCCGCCCGCGGCGACGACGACGGCGACGATCACGGCGACCGCGAGCGAGCCGACCCATGACGGCAGCCCGGTCGTGATGCGCACCGTGAGTGCCGCGCCCTGCAGCTGCGGCACGATGTAGAACCAGCCGATGACGATCACGAGCAGGCTCGTGACGCGGCGTGCCCAGCGCGACTCGAGCCGAGCCTCGGTGAAGTCGGGGATCGTGTAGGCGCCCGAGCGACGCAACGGGGCGGCGACGAAGAGCAGCAGCATGAGGTAGCCGGCGGTGTAGCCGATCGGGAACCACAGCGCGGCCGAACCCGTGAGCAGGATGAGCCCGGCGATGCCGAGGAACGACGCCGCGGAGAGGTACTCGCCGCCGATCGCCGAGGCGTTCCACCACGGCCGTACCCTGCGGGAGGCGACGTAGAAGTCGCTCGTCGTGCGCGAGACCCGCAAGCCGTAGAAGCCGATGAGGGCGGACGCGAGCGCCACCGCGACGATCGCGGTGTAGCCGATGGCGGGGTTCACGCCTCCTCCGTGAGCGATCGGTAGCGCGCCTCGTTCCGGTTCGCGGCACGCACGAAGAGCCCGCCGATCGTGATGGCGAGGGGGTACACGCCGATGCCGAGCAGCAACCACGAGAGCGGCACGCCCCCGAGGAAGGCCTCGTCGAGGCCCGGGGCGAACGCGACCACGAGGGCGAAGCACGTCGTCGCGACGACGAAGCCGAGGGCGGACACGATCGCGAGCCGCAGCTGCGAGCGGACCAGCGAGCGCACGTACACGCCGGCGATGTCGCTCGTCGGCGCATCCGAGCCCGGGTACGGCTGCGCCCCGATGGATGCCGCCGCTGATCCGGCGCGCGGCGCCGTCACCCGCACGCGGGCGGGCGCGTCCCGATGCGATCGATCTCCGGCCGCACCGCCGGGCGGGCCCGAGCTCATGACCGCGGCCGGAGCGTCGCGGATTCGAGCCGGTCGCGCAGCGACGGCAGCAACCGCCGGCTCACGGGCAGTTCGGCGGCACCGACGGTGACGCTCGGGTGATCGCCGCCGAGCCGGACGCGGCTGAGGTGCGGGATCGCCACGAGGTACGAGCGATGGATGCGCACGAACGCGTCGGCCCACTGCCGCTCGAGGTCCGACATCGGCACGCGCACGAGGTAGCTCGCCTCCTCGGTGTGCAGCCGCGCGTAGTCGCCTTGCGCCTGCACGTAGCGCACCTCGTCGCGGCGGATCATCCGCGTCGTGCCGCCGAGCGTGACGGCGATCATCTCGGGCTGGGCGGCGGCCGCGCCGCCGGCGCCCGGGTGACCGGAACCTGCTCTCAGCGCCTCGATCACGCGCGTCACCGAGCGCTGCAGCCGCTCGGTGCGCACGGGCTTCAGCAGGTAGTCGACGGCCTCGAGGTCGAAGGCCTCGAGCGCACCCTCCTCGTCGGCGGTGACGAAGACGAGAGCCGGCCGACGCTCGAACCGCTGCATCGCCCGCGCGAGGTCGAATCCCGTGAGACCCGGCATGTGGATGTCGAGGAATGCCGCGTCGACCGGTTCGCGGGTGAGCAGGCGGATGGCCTCGGCACCCGATGCCGCCTGGTGGATCACGCCGATGCGCCCGTCCTGCCCGAGCAGGAAGGCGAGCTCGTCGATCGCGGGCTGCTCGTCGTCGGCGATGAGCACGGAGATCACCGCTCCAGTCTCCCATCGGCCGGACGAGGGGATTCGGCGGATGCCGCCATGCGACCGGGTTGCGACTTGGGCACGCGCATCCGCACGAGCGTGCCCGCGCCGATGTTCGTCTCGACGACGAGCCCGTGCTCATCGCCGTAGACCTGCCGGAGCCTCGCGTCGACGTTGCGCAGCCCCACGTGCTCGCCGGGTGCGCCGCCGGCGAGTGCGGCTTCGAGCACGGTGGGGTCGATGCCCACGCCGTCGTCCTCGACGCTGAGCTCGGCGAACGCGCCCGAGTCCCCGGCGGTGATGGTGATGCGTCCACCGCCCTCCTTCGACTCCAGCCCGTGCCGCACCGCGTTCTCGACCAGCGGCTGGATCGAGAGGAAGGGCACCACGGTCGAGAGCACCTCGGGAGCGATCTGCAGGGTGACCGTCAACCGGTCGCCGAACCGGGCCCGCTCCAGCCGCAGGTAGCTGTCGATGGAACGCAGTTCCTCCGCGACGGTCGTGAAATCGCCGTGCCGGCGGAACGAGTACCGGGTGAAGTCGGCGAACTCGAGCACGAGCTCGCGAGCCTCCGCGGGGTCGGTGTTGATGAACGAGGCGATCGCGTTGAGGGAGTTGTAGATGAAGTGCGGGCTGATCTGCGCCCGAAGGGCCCGCACCTCGGCTTCGGCCAGGGCGGCGCGCGACGCGTCGAGCTCGCCCAGCTCGACCTGCGCGGCGACCCACTCGGCCACTTCGCCCGTGGCCCGCACGAGCCCGGCCCGCACCGGAGCCGCGAACGCGACGATGGCGCCGGCCGGGCGGCCGTCGGTGCGGATCGGCGCGGCGACGGCATCGGTCTCGCGTGCGGTGTCACCCACCCCGATGCGGATGCGTCGCTGCACCTGCGGCCTGCCCGAGGCATCCGCCTCGGCCGCGAGCCGGCCCGCGACCGCGCGCACGGCCTCGTCGCCCTCGACGGTGACGCCGCCGGCCGGGTCGACGAGCGCGAGGCTCTCGCAGCCGAGGAGCGCGCGGAGGTGCCGCCCGGCTCGAGTGGCATCCACCTCGCCGATGCCGCCGCGAAGGTGCTTGGCTGCGCGCGAGGCGAGGTGCAGGGTCTGGTACGTCGCCTGCTCGGCGTCGGTGCCGAGCTCCTTCGAGGCGACCACGAGGCGGCGGAGCACCAGCATCACGGCGACGGCCAGCGCGCCGGCCGCGGCGCCGGCGGCCGCGGCGAGCAGCGTCGACTCGGGCATGCAGGTCAGCGTAGCCGTCGTTCGTCGTCGCGGAATCGCCGCTCGTCGCACCATGGGTGCCGCTCACCGACGACGAGCGGTGCGTGCCCCCGGGTGATCGTCGCGCGCGCCAGCATGGTGCCACCGCACGGCGCTCGGCGAACCGGCGCCATGCGGCGGCGCGGCCGACCACCGCGCCGGATCCCCCTCGAAGGAGAGACGCCATGGGCAACGACGCCCGCAGCGCGAACACGACGGAACCCGTCGTCGACTATCGCGCGATCCAGCAATCACCCGAGTTCCAGACCCTCCGCCGAACCCACCGGAACTTCGTGTTCCCGGTCATCGGCGCCTGCCTGCTCTGGTACATCGCCTACGTGCTGCTCGCGGGGTACGCGCACGACTTCATGTCGACGCCCGTCTTCGGCAGCGTCAATGTCGCGATCCTGCTGGGCCTCGCCCAGGTCGTCACGACCTTCGCGGTGACCACCTGGTACGTGCGCTTCGCCAACTCGCGCCTCGACCCGCTCGCCGAGGAGATCCGCGATTCGATCGAACTGGATGCCGCCGCGGCATCCGATGCCGAGGTGAACCGCTGATGCGACCCTTCGAAGCCGCCACGGCGTCCCCCGGCGATCCCTGGCTGAACATCGCGATCTTCGGGGCGTTCGTCGCGATCACGATGATCATCGTGTTCCGCGCGAGCCGCAACAACAAGACCGCGTCGGACTACTACGCCGCCGGCCGCTCGTTCACGGGTGGCCAGAACGGCTCCGCGATCGCCGGCGACTACCTGTCGGCGGCATCCTTCCTCGGCATCGTCGGCGCCATCGCCGTCACCGGGTACGACGGGTTCCTCTACTCGATCGGCTTCCTCGTGGCGTGGCTCGTGGCGCTGCTGCTCGTCGCCGAGCTCCTGCGCAACACGGGGCGCTTCACGATGGCCGACGTGCTCTCGTTCCGCCTCTCCCAGCGGCCGGTGCGCATCGCGGCCGCGACCACGACGCTCGTCGTCTGCTTCTTCTACCTGCTCGCACAGATGGCGGGTGCCGGCGGCCTCGTCTCGCTCCTGCTGGGCATCGGCGACGAGGTCGGCCAGGCCCTCGTGATCACGGTGGTCGGCGCGCTCATGATCCTCTACGTGCTGATCGGCGGCATGAAGGGCACCACGTGGGTGCAGATCATCAAGGCGGGCCTGCTCATCGCGGGCGCCGCGGTGATGACCGTGTGGGTGCTCGCCGTCAACGGCTTCAACCTCTCGACGCTGCTCGACAACGCGGTCGCGACCGCCGGCAACCCGGCGATCCTCGATCCGGGCCTCAAGTACGGCGTCTCGGAGATCGCGAAGCTCGACTTCCTCTCGCTGGGCCTCGCGCTCGTACTCGGCACGGCGGCGCTGCCGCACGTGCTCATGCGGTTCTACACCGTGCCGACGGCGAAGGAGGCGCGCAAGTCCGTCGTCTGGGCGATCTGGCTCATCGGCATCTTCTACGTGTTCACGCTCGTGCTCGGCTACGGCGCCGCTGCCCTGATCGGCCCCGAGACGATCGCCGCCGCTCCGGGCGGCGCCAACTCCGCGGCCCCGCTGCTGGCGTTCGAACTCGGCGGGCCGGTGCTGCTCGGCCTCATCGCCGCGATCGCGTTCGCGACGATCCTCGCGGTCGTCGCGGGCCTCACCATCACCGCCGCCGCCTCGTTCGCCCACGACATCTACGCGAGCGTCGTGAAGAAGGGCAAGCCGGAAGCGGGCGCCGAGGTGAAGGTCGCGCGGCGCACGGTGGTGGTGATCGGCGTCATCGCGATCATCGGCGGCATCGGCGCGAACGGGCAGAACGTCGCCTTCCTCGTCGCCTTGGCGTTCGCGGTCGCGGCATCCGCCAACCTGCCGACGATCGTCTACTCGCTCTTCTGGCGGCGATTCACGACGCGTGGAGCGCTGTGGAGCATGTACGGCGGCCTCGTCTCGGCGATCCTCCTCATCGCGCTCTCGCCGGTCGTCTCCGGAACGCCGACGTCGATGCTGCCCGGGGCGGACTTCGACATCGTGCCGCTCTCGAACCCCGGCATCATCTCCATCCCGCTCGCCTTCCTCCTCGGCTGGCTCGGCACCGTGCTCGACACGCGCCGAGAGGACCCGGCCAAGCAGTCCGAGATGGAGGTGCGCTCGCTCACGGGCGTCGGCGCTGAGAAGGCGACGAGCCACTAGGGCTTCGGCGCGGCGGGAACGCCTGCCCCGGCCGCGTCGAATACACCGACGGGGGCGGATGTCGCGACCACGCGTCGCGGCATCCGCCCCCGTCGCGCGGGCGGCGGTGCGCTACGGCGTGTGCATGCCGAGTGACCCCTACGGCTGGATCAGTACCCGGCTAGTCGCCGTCGACCGCACCACCGAGATCGCCGGCTTCTGCAGCAGAGAATTCGCGATCCGGCGCGACGTGGGTGGCGGAGGTGCCCTGGGAATCTCCCGCGCGCAGCTTCGCCGACTCCAGCGCCCGCTCGATGGCGAGGTCCGTGTCGGATCCGGGTTCGATGTGCCGATCGCTCATTGGAATGCCCCCTTTGCGAATCCATCGTAGACGCGAGCGGTC
>JAPSJU010000428.1 GCA_031178025.1 Agromyces sp.
GGCCCGGTCGCGCTCCTCCGCCGTGGCGACGAGTCGCAGTGCGACGGAGGCCCCCTCGTCGATGAGTGCCGGATACGCGCGGATGACGTTGCCCGCCTGGCGGGTGTCGAGGTGGGCCGGCAGCGCCTCCCACTCCCAGGTGGTGATGCCGCCGCGTTCGAGCAGCTCGGCGGGCGGCGTCTCGAGTGCCGTCGGGCGGGCCGATGCCGACGGAGCCTCCGCCGGCGTGTCCGACGCCGTGCGACCGCCGCGGACCGCGAAGGTCGACGCGACCGCACGCTCGGCCCTGCTCGCGAGCCGTGCCTGCAGTTCGGCGAGGTCCTTCGACGTGCCGAGGGTGCGACCGCGCTCGTCGACGGCGCGGAAGGTCACCCGGAGGTGCGGAGGCACGCGATCGAGGTCGAAGTCCGACGGGTCGACGGGCGCGAAGGTCAGCCGGCGGATCGCCCTGCCCACCTCGGCGACGAGCGGGTCCCGTTCCTCGCCCGACTCGGGGCCGGTCGGCAGCTCCGCGGCGATCTTCGCGGCCCACTCCGCAGCGGGCACCACCTGACGGCGCAGCACCTTCGGCAGCGTCCTGATGAGCGTCGTGATGAGTTCGTCGCGAAGGCCCGGCACCTGCCAGTCGAACCCGTCGGGGCGCAGGCGCGGCAGCAGCACGAGGGGCACCACGACCGAGACGCCGTCGTCGTCGGCACCCGGCTCGAAGCGGTACGACAGCGAGAGCGTCTGGTCGCCCTGCCGCCAGAGATCGGGGAAGCCGCTCCCGCGGTCGACGACGGCCTCGTCGCCGACGAGGTCCGCGGCGGTCATCGTGAGCAGCTCGGGGCGCGCACGATGCTCGCCACGCCACCAGCGCTCGAACGCGCGGGTGTCGGAGACCTCACGCGGCACCCTCGCCTCGTAGAAGGCGACGACGGCGTCGTCGCCCGAGAGGATGTCCCGCCGCCGCGTGCGCTCCTCGACCTCGCCGAGTTCGCGCCGGAGCGCGCGGTTCGCCTGGAGGAACCGGAACAGCCGGCGATCCAGCCGACTCGTGTCCCAGTCCTCCTCGACGAGTGCATGCCGGATGAACAGCTCGCGAGCGAGGGCGGGGTCGACGCGCGAGAGCTGGATGCGCCGCTTCGCCACGATCGGGAGGCCGAAGAGCGTCACCTTCTCGTCGGCGACGGCGGCCCCCTGCTTGCGTTCCCACCTCGGTTCGCTGAAGCTGCGCTTGGCGAGCGGTCCCGCCAGCTGTTCGGCCCACGCCGGATCGATCGCGGCGTTGGTGCGGGCGAACAGGCGGCTCGTCTCGACGAGCTCGGCGCTCATGATGGCCGCAGGCGGCTTCTTCGCGAGCGCCGAGCCCGGGAAGACCACGAAGCGCACGTTGCGCGCTCCGATGAACTCCGCCTGCTGGCGTCGCCCCGTGCGCTCAGCCTCGCGCGCCGAGCCCGCTCCGCCCCGCCCGCTCGAGGTCTTGGCATCGTCGCGGAGGCCGATGTGCGAGAGCAGGCCGGACAGCAGCGCCCGGTGGATGCCGTCGGCGGCCGGCTCGCCGGCGCGTGCGGCGACATGCAGGCCGAGCGGCTTCGCGAGACGCACCAGCTGCCGATACAGGTCCTGCCACTCCCGCACCCGGAGGTAGTTCAGGTACTCGGCCCTGCACATGCGGCGGAAGGCGCTGCCCGAGAGCTCGCGTCCGCGTTCCTCGAGGTGGTTCCAGA
>JAPSJU010000089.1 GCA_031178025.1 Agromyces sp.
CTGCCGCGCCGCTACCGCGGCGACGGCACCGTCGCGGTGGCGAGCCCGGCGAAGCCCGTGCAGACGTTCGAGTTCGCAGGCCGCCTGCGGGAGTTCGTGCTCGAGGAGGCGATCACCACGGACTACGCGCTCGTGCACGCGCTGCGAGGCGACCGCTACGGCAACCTCGTGTTCGACAAGTCGGCGCGCAACTTCTCACCGCTCGCGGCGATGGCGGGCCGCATCTGCATCGCGCAGGTGGAGGAGCTCGTCGAGGTCGGTGACCTCGACCCCGATGCCGTGCACCTGCCGGGCATCTACGTGGACCGGATGATCGTCGTCGGCACAGGGATCGAGAAGCGCATCGAGCGCCGCACGGTGCGAGAGGGGAACTGAGATGGCACTCACGAGGTTCGAGATGGCCGCCCGCGCCGCCCGCGAGCTCGTCGACGGCTCGTACGTGAATCTCGGCATCGGCCTGCCGACGCTCGTACCGAACTACGTCCCCGACGGCGTCACCATCCTCCTCCAGTCGGAGAACGGCATCCTCGGCGTCGGACCGTACCCGACGGAGGCCGAGGTCGACCCCGACCTCATCAACGCCGGCAAGGAGACCGTCACGGTACTCCCGGGCGCGGCGTACTTCGACTCCGCGACGAGCTTCGGAATGATCCGGGGCGGCAAGATCGACGCCGCCATCCTCGGTGCGATGCAGGTCTCGGCCGCCGGCGACCTCGCGAACTGGATGATCCCGGGAAAGATGGTGAAGGGGCCGGGTGGTGCGATGGACCTCGTCCACGGTGCCAAGCGCCGCATCGTCCTCATGGAGCACGTCGCGAGGGACGGCTCTCCCAAGATCGTGCGCGAGTGCTCGCTGCCGCTCACCGGGAAGGGCGTGGTCGACCGCATCATCACCGACCTCGCCGTCATCGATGTCACCCGCGACGGGCTCCGGCTGGTCGAGTGCGCACCGGGCGTCACGGTCGAGGAGGTCGTCGCGGCGACCGAGCCGCAGCTCCGGATCGACTGAGGGCGCGACTATAGCGCTCGGTCCGACAGGATGCGAGGGCCTGCCGATTTCCCTCCCGCCGCCGAACACTGGAATCCCCCGACGGAGGAGGACACCGTGGCGCAGAAGGGGACGAGCCTGAGTTCGGCCGACGCACCCGCACCCGACGACGAGCGCAAGCCCGACTCACCCCGGGAGGTGTCGAAGCGCTCATGGAAATACGTGCTGCGCAAGAGCTTCCGGGAGTTCGTCGACGACCAGTGTCCCGACCGTGCCGCGTCGCTGACCTACTTCGGGGTGCTCGCGCTCTTCCCCGGCCTCCTCGCATTCACATCCCTGCTCGCCCTCGTCGGACAGGGCCGGGGTGCCATCGACCAGCTGTTCGGCATCGTCGAGCAGGTGGCACCCGGCGAGGCGCTCGAGGTCATCCGCGGGCCGCTCGAGCAGTTCAGCTCATCACCCGCAGCCGGTCTCGGCTTCGTCACCGGTCTCGTGGTGGCGATCTGGTCGGCATCCGGGTACGTGGGTGCATTCAGCCGGGCGATGAACCAGGTGTACGAGATCGACGAGGGGCGGCCGTTCTGGAAGCTGCGGCCGATGCAGCTGCTCGTGACCGTCGTGACGCTCCTGCTCATCGTCATCATCGCGGTGATCCTCGTGGTGTCCGGCCCCGTGACGGACGCGATCGGCAACGCCATCGGCCTCGGCGAGGCGGTCGAGCTGGTCTGGGAGATCGCGAAATGGCCGCTGCTGGCGATGGCCGTGATCCTCGCCATCGCGATCCTCTACTACGCGACGCCGAATGCGAAGCAGCCGAAGTTCCGCTGGATCAGCGTCGGCGCCGTGATCGCGATCATCGTGCTCGTCATCGCCTCAGCCGGGTTCGCGCTCTACGTGGCGAACTTCTCCAACTACGACCGCACCTACGGCTCGTTCGGCGGGGTCATCGTCTTCCTGCTGTGGCTGTGGATCGCGAACTGCGCGCTCCTCTTCGGCGCCGAGTTCGACGCCGAGCTCGAGCGCGGACGGCAGCTCCAGGCCGGCATCGTCGCGGAGGAGGACATCCAGCTCCCGCCGCGCGACACGCGCAAGAGCGAGAAGGCGGCGAAGAAGGAGCAGGAGGATGTCGAACTCGGTCGTCGGATCCGGCTCGAGCATTCCCACGACGCCAGGGACGGAGGCGCGCGCGACGACGCGGACTCCGGCCGCCCCTCAGGAGGAGCGACGTAGACTGGCACCGTGCCTGCAGTGAATCTCGGAATGCCCAACGTCCCTGAGGTCCTGGCCCCGCGCCGGAAGTCGCGCCAGATCAAGGTGGGCAAGGTGCTCGTCGGCGGTGACGCACCGGTCAGCGTGCAGTCGATGACGACGACCCCGACCCCGAACATCAACGCGACGCTGCAGCAGATCGCCGAGCTGACGGCCTCGGGCTGCGACATCGTGCGCGTGGCGGTGCCGAGCCGCGACGACGCCGAGGCGCTGCCGATCATCGCCAGGAAGAGCCAGATCCCCGTCATCGCCGACATCCACTTCCAGCCCAACTACGTCTACGCGGCGATCGACGCCGGATGCGCGGCGGTGCGCGTGAACCCGGGCAACATTCGCAAGTTCGACGACCAGGTGGGCGAGATCGCACGGCGTGCGAAGGCGGCGGACGTCTCGATCCGCATCGGCGTGAACGCCGGCTCGCTCGACCCGCGCCTGCTGCAGAAGTACGGCAAGGCGACGCCCGAAGCGCTCGTGGAGAGCGCCGTCTGGGAGGCGAGCCTCTTCGAGGAGCATGACTTCCACGACTTCAAGATCTCGGTGAAGCACAACGATCCGATCGTGATGGTCAAGGCGTATCGCATGCTCGCCGAACGCGGCGACTGGCCACTGCATCTCGGCGTGACCGAAGCCGGGCCTGCGTTCCAGGGCACGATCAAGTCGGCCACGGCGTTCGGCATCCTCCTGTCCGAGGGCATCGGCGACACCATCCGCGTCTCCCTCTCGGCGCCGCCGGTCGAGGAGGTCAAGGTGGGCCTGCAGATCCTCCAGTCGCTCAACCTCCGCGAGCGGAAGCTCGAGATCGTCTCCTGCCCCTCGTGCGGCCGGGCCCAGGTCGACGTGTACAAGCTCGCGAACGACGTCACCGACGGCCTCGAGGGCATGAGCGTGCCGCTTCGCGTCGCCGTCATGGGCTGCGTCGTGAACGGACCGGGTGAGGCCCGCGAGGCTGATCTCGGCGTGGCGTCCGGCAACGGCAAGGGCCAGATCTTCGTCAAGGGCGAGGTCATCAAGACCGTCCCCGAATCCGAGATCGTCGCGACGCTCATCGCCGAGGCGAACCGCATCGCCGACGAGATGGGCGCGGACGCGCCGGTCGGCACGCCGCAGGTCCTGACGCCGTAGTGGCGCGGTCCGGCCGCGGGTAGGGTGTCCGCATCGGATGGCGCACGGGCGTCCGCGCGAGGAAGGCGACGACGATGAGCGGAGAAGGATCCGGGGTCGAGTTCCCCGACTATGCCGGCTATCCCGACGGGATGGGCACGCTGCACGAGGGCACCGATGACGACGCGACCGCGGCGGAGGACGAGGTCGAGGCGTTCGCCTCAGAGGACGAGGAGGACGTCGACGGCGACTGACCGCGTCGCGGAGCCGCTCACGGCTCGTCGAAGGTGACGGCAGGGGTGCGCGGCGGCGGGCCGGTGCGGAACCCGACGAGCTTGTGCGAGCCGTCGCAGAACGGCCGGATGGCCGACGCCCCGCACCGGCAGAGCGCGACGGTGCGCCGATTCGGCTGCACCGGCTCGCCGTCGTCGTCGTAGAGGGCGAGCTCGCCACGGACCAGCAGGGGTCCGTCGGGACACGCCGTGATCGTCACCGGACGAGCGGATGCGGCACTCACTGCAGTGGCTTCCGGAGCGCCGACTCGCCGCGCTCGAACCGCTCGCGCAGCCCGCCCCAGAGTCGCCCGTCGAGGGCGAGACAGGCCGCCGCGCCGAAGAGGATGTCGTTCGTGAGGTGGGGTTCGTCGTCGGCGAGCGAGCCGGCGAGGTCCCGTGCGGCGAGCTGCTCGTGCACGGCGTCGGCCTCGACGTGCTCGTCGAAGTACTCAGACACCTCCGCACCGAAGCCGAGCCGTCGCAGGCCCTTCGCGTAGGCGCGGCAGGGGAGGGAGGACGTCATCTCGTACGCCGCGAGGTGGCCGACGATCGCACCGCGGAGACGCCGATGCAGTCCGAAGAGCGACATGAGGTTCATCGATGCGAAGACGGTGGCCGGGACGTGGTCGGCGTAGGCACCGTAGCGGTCGTCGAGACCGGCGCCGCGGAGCGCGTCGGCGAAGAGCGTGGCGTGGAGGCGCTCGGGGCGACCACCGCCGTACTCGTCGGCCTGGATCTCGACGAGGGCGGCCTTCGGGCGCGCGTGCAGCCGCGGGATCGCCCAGCTGTGCGGATCTGCTTCCTTCAGCGTGTAGATCGTGCGGCAGGCGAGGATCTCGCGCACCTGCTCCCGCGTGGCATGCCGTTCGACGAACGCCGACAGGCTCGGTCCGTCGTCGGTCTCGACGAGGGCGAAGAGCGCCTCCGGGACGTCGCGGGTGGCGAGCGGCTGGGGCACCGAGTGCCGGAGTCCGTCCTCGAACTCGCGCTCGATCGGGCCGCGCACGGCGAGCAGGCGGGGATCCCACTCCCACTCGTCGGACACCCCTTCGAGGCCGCCGTAGTGCAGCTCGTACATCAGGAAGAGCGCGAGCTGCAGGTCGTCGTCGACGAGCACGTCGTCGGATGCCGCGAGCGCCTCGGTCGTCGCCATGGCGAGCTCGCGCACCGGCGCGTGCACCGGGCCGGTGAGGAGATCGATGAGCGCCTCGGTCACCGGTCCCCGTGGCCGCGGCAGGGCCATGGGTCGCATGGGTGCCGCCGCGCCGGCGTCACGGGCCGTCATCGTCGAATCGGGTCGAGGATCGGCAGTGATCGTCGTCATGCCACACTCCTTGGCTCGCGGTGTGCCTCAACAGTAGGAACGGATCCCGGCCCTGTCAGGGGCTTGACCGTCCGATGCCCGAGCGATAACCGGGATCTCCGATCGGCGGCGCCGGAGCGGCATCCGGCGTCATTAGAATCGTCGGGTGCTCACTCGCCTGTCGACTTACTTCCTCCGCACGCTCCGAGAAGACCCCGCCGATGCCGAGGTGGCCAGCCACCGGCTGCTCGTGCGCGCGGGCTACATCCGGCGACAGGCTCCCGGCATCTTCGCGTGGCTGCCGATCGGGCTCCGAGTCAAGGCGAGGATCGAGCAGATCATTCGCGAGGAGATGGCCGCCGCCGGCGCGCACGAGGTGCACTTCCCGGCGCTGCTGCCCCGTGAGCCCTACGAGGTCACCAACCGCTGGACCGAGTACGGTGACGGGCTCTTCCGCCTCCACGACCGCAAGGGGGCGGACTACCTGCTCGCGCCGACGCATGAGGAGGTCTTCACCCTGCTGGTGAAGGATCTCTACTCGTCCTACAAGGACCTGCCCCTCAGCATCTACCAGATCCAGGACAAGTACCGTGACGAGGCCCGTCCTCGCGCCGGTCTCCTGCGCGGACGCGAGTTCACGATGAAGGATGCCTACTCGTTCGACATCTCCGACGAGGGGCTCGACGCGAGCTACCAGTCGCAGCGCGACGCCTATGAGCGCATCTTCACGCGGCTCGGGCTCGAGTACGTCATCGTGAAGGCGGATGCCGGGGCGATGGGCGGATCCCGGAGCGAGGAGTTCCTGCACCCGAGCCCCGTCGGCGAGGACACCTTCGTGCGCTCCGCAGGCGGATACGCCGCGAACGTCGAGGCGTACACCACCCAGGCGCCCGAGGCGATCCCCTTCGACGGGCTCCCTGCGCCGGTCGTGCTCGATTCGCCGAACACGCCGACGATCGCGACGCTCGTCGACCTCGCGAACGCGGAGTACCCGCGACCCGACGGCAGGGCATGGACGGCCGCCGACACCCTCAAGAACGTCGTGCTCACGCTCACGCACCTCGACGGCACGCGCGAGATCGTCGTGGTCGGCCTGCCGGGGGATCGCGACGTCGAGATGAAGCGCGTCGAGGTCGCGTTCGCCCCGGCCGAGGTCGATGCCGCGAACGAAGCCGACTTCGCACGCCACCCCGGCCTGGTGAAGGGCTACATCGGCCCGTGGTCGCCGGACGGCGCCGTGCTGGGCGCGGAGTCGTCGACCGGCATCCGGTACTTCGTCGACCCGCGCGTGGTCGACGGCACCGAGTGGATCACGGGCGCCAACGTCGACCAGCAGCACGTCTTCGGCCTCGTGGCCGGCCGTGACTTCACCGCCGACGGCATCGTCGAGGCGGCCGAGGTGCGCGCCGGCGACCCGGCGCCCGACGGCTCCGGTCCGGTCGAACTCGCGCGCGGGGTCGAGATCGGACACGTCTTCCAGCTCGGGCGCAAGTACGCCGAGGCGCTCGGCCTCAAGGTGCTCGACGAGAACGGGAAGCTGGCCACCGTCACCATGGGCTCGTACGGCATCGGCGTGACGCGCATCCTCGCGATCATCGCCGAGGGCCACCACGACGACAAGGGGCTCATCTGGCCCGCCTCCGTCGCGCCGTTCGACGTGCACGTCGTTGCGACGGGCAAGGACGACGCGGTGTTCGACGCTGCGGCGGCGATCAGCGCCGAACTCGACGCCGCAGGGTACGACGTGCTCTACGACGATCGACCGAAGGTGTCTCCCGGTGTGAAGTTCGGTGACGCCGAGCTCATCGGGATCCCGAGGATCGTCATCGCCGGCAGGGGAGTGGGCGACGGCGTGGTCGAGGTGTGGGACCGCGCCACCGGCGAGCGCACCACGGTGCCGATCGGCGAGGTCGTCGCCGCGCTGCGCTGACGCGGGTCAGAGCCGCGCGTACCGCGCCCGCGCGAAGCAGTAGACGCCGTAGGCCACGACGCCCGCGCCGATCAGCCACAGGATGACCTGGCCGAACGGCAGGCCGGCGAGGGTCTTGAGTGCGGCGTCGAGCCCACCGGCCTTCGCCGGGTCCGCCGCGACGGCTGCGATGACGAAGAGCACGCCCACGATGGCCACGGCCACCCCCTTGGCGACGTACCCGACGGTGCCGAGCCGGCGGACGCCGTCGGCGACCCTGCCCGCGGGGAGCGAGAGGTGCTTGAGGAAGTCGCGTCGGATGCCTCGCACGACGAACGCGACGCCCACGGCGGCGACGACGAGGCCGACGAGCACGAGCAGCACGATACCGCCGGGGCTGGCGAGCAGCGTCGCGCTGAACGAGGTGGTCGAATCGGACGAGTCGGAACTGCCGCCCATGGCGTACACGAGGGCGGTGGCGCCGATGGCGAAATAGGCCAGCGCGGTGCCGACGAGCTTCACCCGTCGTCCCCACTTCGCCTTGCTGTCGGGATCGCGCTCGAGGAACGCCTCGCCGACCTGCCAGACGCCGAGGGCCAGCATGCCGAGCACGATCAGCCAGAGCACGAGGGTGCCGAAGGGCACACGGGAGATCTGCTCCATGGCGCCACCCTGATCGGCCTCCCCGCCGCTGCCGACCGCGACCGAGATGGCGATCGCGCCGATGATGAGGTGCACCAGGCCGAGCACCACGTACCCGCCGCGCGC
>JAPSJU010000090.1 GCA_031178025.1 Agromyces sp.
CCGTTGTAGATGAGGTCGTACGAGTTCGTGAGGCTCGGGTCGCCCTCGTGACGCATGTGGTAGAACGGCCGGATGCTGGACGCGTAGTCGGTGAGGAACACGAAGTCGTGACCGAAGGTCTCCCTGACGTAGGCCGAGATCTGCCGTTCGCCCTCGGGGTCCATGTCGTCGTCGGCACGGGGGATGACGTAGCCGCGGTCGGCGACGATCTGCTTCGCCTCGGCGAGCGGGATGCGCGGGAACGGCCGCGACGGCACCGTGAGCTCGATGCCGAAGAGCTCGGCGATCTCGTCGCCGTGCTGCTCCTTCACCGCGCTGATGCCGGCGACCATGAGCTCCTCGTGCAGCGCCATGACGTCCTCGTGGGAGTCGATCCAGCTGATCTCGGTGTCGATCGACGTGAACTCGGTCGCGTGCCGCGAGGTGAACGACGGGTCGGCGCGGAACGCCGGACCGACCTCGAAGACGCCGCCGAAGCCGGCGGCCTGCGCCATCTGCTTGAAGAACTGGGGGCTCTGCGCGAGGTACGCGGTGCCCTCGAAGTACTCGACCTCGAAGAGCTCGGCACGCGACTCGGATGCGGAGGCCATGAGCTTGGGGGTCTGGATCTCGATCAGGCCCTTCGACACCCACACTCCGCGCAGTGCGTGGAGGAACGTGGTCTGGATGCGGAAGATCAGGTTCTGGCGGGGCTGGCGCAGGTCGAGGAAGCGCCAGTCCATGCGCTTGTCGAGGGACGAGTCGGCGGCGATGGGCGTCTCGGGGTTCGCCTCGCTGATGACCTCGAGCGAGCCGACCTTGACCTCGAGCCCGCCGAGCTTCACCCGCTCGTCGTGCTTCAGCGTGCCGCTGACGCGGAGGAACGAGCCGTGCGCGAGCGCGGAGATCTGCTCGGTCGTCGCGAGCGCCTCGGCCGCGCCGACGCTCACGCCCTCGGGGTCGAGCTCGCGCGTGGCCGGGTTGACGAGCTGCACGGCGCCCGACTCGTCGCGCAGGATGACGAACTGCACCTTCTTCTGATCGCGCA
The DNA here is from genome assembly GCA_031178025.1 of Agromyces sp. Lineage (GTDB taxonomy): Bacteria > Actinomycetota > Actinomycetes > Actinomycetales > Microbacteriaceae > Agromyces. The sequence continues at coordinate 1,028 of JAPSJU010000090.1, forward strand.
CCGTTTCGACCCATCCGGAGACGGTCACGGGGCCGTCGGGGAGCGCGGCGAGGTTCTTGACGAGGGTGCGGGAAGTCACAGCGGACCATCCTACCCGCGGGCGCCTCGACGCTCGGCGGATTCAAAGGGAACCGCTCCGTAGACTGGATTCGTGCCGGCCGAGCAGATCCACCTCGTGCGCCATGGCGAGGTCTTCAACCCCCAGGGCGTGCTCTACGGCCGACTCCCCGGGTACGGCCTCTCGAGCCTCGGCCATGAGATGGCGCAGTCCGCCGCCGACGACCTCCTCGCGCGCGACCGTCACGTCGCGATGCTCGTCTCCTCGCCGCTGCAGCGCACCCAGCAGTCGGCCGATCCGATCGCCCGCGTGTTCGACCTCGAGCCCGCGCTCGACGAACGCGTCATCGAGCCCGAGAACCGCTTCGAGGGCAAGCGCATGAGCGGCCGCGACGGGGCGCTCCGCGACGTGCGCAACTGGTGGTTCCTCGTGAATCCGTGGGAGCCGAGCTGGGGCGAGCCGTTCGGCTCGATCGCCAGGCGGATGCTGCACGCGATGGACGACGCGTGGAACGCCACCGACCGCGGCGACGCCGTGATCGTGAGCCATCAGCTGCCGATCTGGATGGTGCACCGTCGCGTGGCCGGCAAGTCGCTCGCGCACGACCCGCGCCGGCGCCGTTGCGCACTCTCGAGCATCACGACGTTCGAGCGCCGGAACGGGCGATTCGTCGAGGTCGGGTACCGTGACCCCGCCGCCCGGTTCAGCGCGAACGCGACCGACCTGGGGGCGGTGTGATGTTCCGTCGGACGATGTCGACGGGCGTCGCGCTCGCCGCGGCATCCCTGCTGCTGCTCGCCGGGTGCTCGAGCGATCCGCTCGCCGAGCAGTTCCGCGAGGGCAGCGGCAAGAACTACATCGCGGGCGACGGCACCATCTCGGAGTTCACCGAACCCCAGCGCGGCGAGCGCATCGAGTTCTCGGGCGAGACGGTCGAGGGCGGCACCTTCGACTCGGCCGACACCCTCGGCGAGGTCACGGTCGTGAACTTCTGGTACGCCGGCTGCGCACCGTGCCGCGTCGAGGCGCCGATCCTCGAGGAGGTGTCGAAGTCCCTCGCCGACGAGGGGGTCGTCTTCGTCGGCGTCAACGTGCGCGACCAGGCGGGCACCGCCGCCTCGTTCGAGGAGAAGTACGGCGTCAGCTACCCCTCGATCCTCGACGTCGAGCCGGGCACCGCGCAGCTGGCGTTCGCCGGCGACGTGCCCCCGGCCGCCGTGCCGACGACGATCGTGCTCGACCGCGAAGGCCGCGTCGCGGCACGCGTGCTCGGCCAGCTCACCGAGGCATCCATCCTCGAGTCGATCATCGATCGCCTCCTCGCCGAGCAGGCCTGAGGGGCGGCGGCACAGTGGGCGGCGTGGGCGAGATCGTGCTCAGCGGGCAGCTGCTCGCGGCGCTGCCCATCGCGCTCGCCGCGGGGGTGGTCTCGTTCCTCTCCCCGTGCGTGCTCCCGCTCGTGCCCGGATACCTCGGGTACCTCGGCGGCTTCACGGATGCCTCGGCCGAAGCATCCGAGGCCCGGCGCAACCGGCGCAGGCTCGTGCTGGGCGTGCTGCTGTTCATCACCGGGTTCACGATCGTCTTCGTCACCTTCAACCTGCTCGCGGGCGTCGCGGGGGCCTGGTTCAACGCGTACGGCGAAGCCGTCACCCGTGCCCTCGGCCTCCTGCTCATCGTCATGGGTCTCGTCTTCATCGGGCAGTTCACGTTCCTCCAGCGCACGATCAAGCCGTCGTGGCGTCCGGCCACCGGCCTCGCGGGCGCACCGCTGCTCGGCATCGTGTTCGGCCTCGGATGGACGCCGTGCATCGGGCCGACCCTCGCGGTCGTGCTCACGCTCAGCGCCGACTCGGCGTCCGCCGGCCGCGCGGTGCTGCTGGGGCTCGCGTACTGCATCGGCCTCGGCATCCCGTTCCTCCTCGTCGCCCTCGGCTTCGGCTGGGTGACCGGCTCGCTCGGATTCCTGCGCCGGCACATCCGCACCATCAACCTCATCGGCGGCGGGCTGCTCGTCGCGATCGGGCTGCTCATGGTGTCGGGACTCTGGTCGCTCTGGATGTACGAACTGCAGGCGGTGATCCAAGGCTTTGTCCCCGCGATCTGATCCCGACGCGCTCTCGCGCCCCGACGACCACATCGACTCGCCCGTCGGCTCGGACGAGGCATCCGTCACCCGACCCAGGCTGGGCTTCGTCGGCTGGGTGCGGTTCGCGTGGCGTCAGCTCACGAGCATGCGCACGGCGCTGCTGCTGCTGCTGCTCCTCGCGATCGCTGCGGTGCCGGGCTCGCTCGTGCCGCAGCGCTCGAGCGACCCGAACGGCGTCACGCAGTACTTCGCCGACAATCCCGAGCTCGCGCCGGTGCTCGACGGCTTCCAGATGTTCGACGTCTACACGTCGGCCTGGTTCTCTGCCGTCTACCTGCTCCTCTTCCTCTCCCTCATCGGCTGCATCATCCCGCGCACGAAGCACCACATCGATGCCCTGCGCGCGCGGCCACCCCGCACGCCCCTGCGGCTCTCGCGCCTCGCGGGCTACACCGAGCGGCACACGGCGAACGGCGAGACCGCGGAGGCCGCGATCGATCGTGCGGCTGCCCGGCTGAAGCGGGCGGGGTACCGGGTCGAGCGCTACGAGCTGCGGGGTGAGGCATCCGTCTCGGCCGAGCGCGGCTACCTGCGCGAGACCGGCAACCTCGTCTTCCACACGGCCCTGGTCGGGGTGCTCGTCGCCGTGGGCATCGGCGGCGGGTTCGGCTTCTCCGGCCAGCGCGTCGTCGTCGAGGGGCAGTCGTTCGTGAACACCCTCGCCGCGTACGACTCGTTCAACCCCGGACGGTTCTTCGACGACACCACGCTCGCTCCCTACCGGCTCACGCTCGACGACCTCGACGCCGTCTACGAGACGCGCAACCAGGAGGCGATCGGCCAGGCGATCGACTTCACCGCGAGCGTGACCGTGCAGGGCCAGGGCGGGGAGGCCCGGGACGGCGTGGTCAAGGTCAACGAGCCGCTGCGCGTGCACGGCACCGACGTCTACCTCCTCGGCAACGGGTACGCGCCCACCATCACCGTTCGCGACCCCGATGGCGAGATCGTGTTCACCGATTCGGTGCCGTTCCTGCCGCAGGACGCGAACCTCACCTCGATCGGCGTCGTGAAGGTGCCCGACGGCCTCGAGGAGCAGCTCGGCATGGTCGGCTTCTTCTACCCGACCCAGGAGACGCTGGCCTCCGGCGCCTTCACGTCGACCTATCCCGACCTGGTCTACCCCGTGCTCACCCTCAACGTCTACCAGGGCGACCTCGGCATCGACGGCGGCGAGCCGACCTCGGTCTACACCCTCGACCCCTCATCGATGGAGCAGCTCACGGGCGGGTCGACGGGCGTGGACTCGATCGAGCTCATGCCGGGCGAGACGACCGAACTGCCGAACGGACTCGGCTCGGTGACCTTCGAGGACCTCTCGCCCGGCGCCGGTGACGCGGATGCCACGGAGCGCGACTACGCGCAGAGCGTGCCGAGGTTCGCGAGCTTCGACATCCACGACGACCCGTCCCAGGGCTGGGTCCTCGCGTTCGCCATCCTCATCCTCGCCGGACTGCTCGTGTCGCTCTTCGTTCCCCGCCGACGCATATGGGTCAAGGCCGCACATCGGCCCGACGGCAGCGTCGTGCTGGAGTACGCCGGCCTGGCGCGCGGCGAGGACCCGGGGCTCGAGGAGGCGGTCACGGCGTTCGCCGATGCGCACTCCGGATCGACGACGACCGAGGGCGCTCCGGGTGCCGGAAGCTCCCAGGCATCCGAGGGAACCTCCCGGTGAACGCACGAATTCTTCGACGTAAGGTAGAAGTGTGCAGCTGACGCTCGACCAGGTCTCCGTCTACAGCGTGTACTCGGCCATGGCCGTGTACGCGGTGGCGTTCATCGCCTACGCGATCGATCTCGCACGGCGCTCGGCCGCGGCGACCAGGGCAGCGGATGAGGCGGCGGCCGCGACGTCGTCCCTCGGGACGGCAGGGGCATCCGCCACGCTGGTCGCGCCGCCCCGGCAGCGGGCGGCATCCGTCGCCTACGGCCGGTCGCCGTCGTTGCGCGTCGGCGTGGCCATGACGGTCATCGCGTGGCTCCTCCACCTCACCGCCGACGTCACCCGCGGCCTCGCCGCCGGCCGCGTGCCGTGGGCGAACATGTACGAGTTCGCGCTCACGGGCACGCTCATCATCACGACCGTGTTCCTCGCCGTGCTCCTCGTGGTGAAGCACGACCTGCGCTTCCTCGGCACCTTCGTGACCGGCCTCGTGCTCGTGCTGCTCGGCGTCGCGACCGTCAACTTCTACGTGAGCGTCGTGCCGCTGCCGCCCGCGCTGCAGTCGGCGTGGCTCGTCATCCACGTGTTCGTCGCGACCTCCGCGACCGGGTTCCTCGCGCTCGGGTTCGCGCTCTCGGTCGTGCAGCTGCTGCAGTCGCGACGGGAGTCGCTCGCGGCATCCGCCACGGCGGCGAAGCAGAACTTCCTCGCGACCCTTCCCGACTCGGCGACCCTCGAGAACCTCGCGTACCGGGTCATCATCATCGGCTTCATCCTGTGGACGTTCACGCTCATGGCGGGCGCCATCTGGGCCGAGGCCGCGTGGGGCCGCTACTGGGGGTGGGACACCAAGGAGGTCTGGACCTTCATCATCTGGGTGGTCTACGCCGGCTACATCCACGCGCGCGCCACGCGAGGCTGGCGCGGCTCCCGCTCGGCCTGGCTCGCCATCATCGGCTTCTCCGCGGTGCTCTTCAACTTCACCGTCGTCAACCTCTTCTTCAAGGGACTGCACGCCTACTCGGGCCTCTGATCTCCCGGCCCGGCCGGGGATTCCGGCGCTGCCGCGCCCGGCACTCGGGACCCGCTCGGTTGCGAAGCGGCGTGCCCGGGGGCATGCTCGCTCCATGGGCACCCAGTTGCTCGAGCGGGAACCCGAGCTCGCCGCGCTCCGCGCCGCCGTGCGAGCGGCGACGGAGGGCCGCGGGCGGGTCGTGCTGCTCCACGGGGAGGCCGGGATCGGCAAGAGCACGCTCGTCGGCGCGCTGCGCGCGGACCCTCGTGCTCGCGCGCGCGTGCTCGTCGGGTCGTGCGAGGCGATGTCGACCCCGCGCACGCTCGGACCGTTGCGCGATCTCGCCCACGTCCTCGGCCCGCGGCTCGGCGACGCTCTCCGCAGCGGCGATCGCGAGGAGGTCTTCGCGTCGCTGCTCGACGAGTTCGCGGATCCCGCCGGCACGGTGCTCGTCGTCGAGGACGTGCACTGGGCCGACGAGGCCACGCTCGACGTGCTCCGGTTCCTCGCGCGCCGGATCGACGGGCTCTTCGCCACGCTCGTGCTCACCTATCGCGACGAACTCGACCGCGATCATCCCCTGAGCCGGTTGCTCGGCGATCTCGGCCACGGCGACACGGTCGACCGCATCGCCCTGCCCCACCTCTCGCCCGGCGCGGTCCGCTCGCTCACCGCCGGCAGCGGGCTCGACCCGGCGCGCGTGTTCGCGATGACGGAGGGCAACCCGTACTTCGTGAGCGAGCTCGTCGCCTCGGCCGACGAGGAGCGCGTGCCGCCGACCGTCGTCGACGCGGTCACCGGGCGACTGCGGCGGCTCGACGCGGCCACGCAGGAGCACGTGGAGCAGCTCGCGGTCGTGCCGTCCGCGGTCGAAGCCGAGCTGCTCGCGCGGCTCGTGCCCGGTACCGGTGCGCTCAGGTCGGCGGAGGAGGGCGGACTCGTGGCGGTCAGCGCCGACGGCGTCCGGTTCCGGCACGAGCTCACCCGGCGCGCCATCGTCGACGCGTTGCCGACCTCTCGGCGCATCGAGCTCGAACGACGCGTGCTCGCGGAACTGCTCGCCTCGGGCGTCGCCGACCCCGCGCGCATCGTGCACCATGCGCTCGCCGCCGGAGACGGCGACGTCGTGGCGGAGTGGGCGCCCCGGGCGGCGCGGGATGCGGCCGCGTCGGGGGCGCACCGGCAGGCGGCCGCGCACTTCCGGGCGGCGTGCCGGCACGCGGAGCGATTCGCACCGTCCGAGCGTGTCGAGCTGTTCGAGGGGCTCGCGGTCGAGTCGTACACCGTCGGCGCGGCGGCCGAGGCCATGGCCGCGCAGTCCGACACGGTCGCCCTCAGGCGCGAGCTCGGCGACCCGCTGCGGCTCGGTGCGAGCCTGCGGTGGCTCTCCCGCTTCCAGTGGTTCGCCGGCCGTCGAGCCGACGCCGAGGCCTCGGCGCGCGAGGCATCCGCCGTGCTCGCCGACGCCGGTGACCGGAGCCTCCACGCCATGGCGCTCAGCAACGAGTCCCAACTCGCGCTGCTCACGCACGACGTGGAGCGGGCGATGGAGCTCGCCTCGCGTGCCATCGCGATCGCGCGCGAGACCGGCGATGCCCGCGTGCTCTCGCATGCCCTCAACAACCACGGCGCTGCGCTGATGTTCGTGGCCGACGATGCGGGTCTCGGCGAACTCGT
>JAPSJU010000429.1 GCA_031178025.1 Agromyces sp.
CGAGCACGACGAGCAGCGCGCTGCTCACCGACTCGTCGAGGGCGACCCGGTCGAGGGGATCGGCCGAGGCATCCGTCGCCGAGGTCACCGACCCGCCGAGCGCCGCGGTCGCGGATGCCCCCGACGCGCCACTACCGACCGCGAAGTATCCCGCGGGCAGTGGTTCCGGAAGCCACGGGCCGACGTACCGCTCTCGTCGCGCCCGCGCGGTGGTCAGCATGTTGAGGCAGACACGCCCCGCGACGGTAGTGAGCCAGCCCGCGGGATTCGCGATCGCGGCGCGCTCGGCCTCCGACATGCGGTACCAGCGCGCGTACGTCTCCTGCACGGCGTCCTCGGCCTCGCCGGTCGTGCCGAGCATGCGGTACGCGAGCCCGACCAGCCGGCGCCGCTCAGCGAGCACGTCGACGCGTTCGGCCGGCTCGTCGCGCTCGTCGCGCCGGTCGCGCTCGTCGCGCCCGTCTCGCCCGCCGTGCTCGTCGCGCTCGCCGGCGCCAGGCCCGCGCTTGCCGTCGCCAGGCTCGTCGTGCTCGTCGTGCTCGCCGGCGCCAGGCTCGCCACGCTCGCCGCGCTCCGCGACATCCTCCACGTCCGTCATCGCCACCCTCCACACCCCAGCATGCCGAATACAGAGGCGAATCGTGCACGGCCTCACACTTCCGGCCGCTGCGAGGTCACACCAGTATGAGCAGACTCCATTCGGCCGCGCTGGCACTCTCGGCGGCCCTCGCGTTCTTCGTCGGCGGCTGGGCGTTCTTCGCGCCCCACTCGTTCTACGACTCCTTCCCCGGCGTGCTCGGCACCTGGATCTCGATCGACGGGCCCTTCAACGAGCACCTCATCCGTGACGTCGGCGCGATGTACCTCGCCCTCGGCATCGCGAGCATCGGCGGCCTCGTGTGGCGCAGCGCAGCGGTGTTCCGCGTGCTCGGCCTCGCCTGGACGGTCTTCGGCGTGCTGCACCTCGGCTACCACGCGATGCACCTCGAGCACGTGGATGCCGAGACCGCGGTCGGCTCGATCGTCTCGCTCTCGATCAGCCTCGCACTCGGCATCGTGCTGCTGATCCCCGGGTCGCTGCGATCCAGCGGCGGCACAGGGCAGGGCCCAGCGGATGCCGCGACGACCCGCACCGCGGCCGACACGGGGGTGCTCCGATGAGGGTCGCCGTCACCGGAGCGAGCGGCGTCGTCGGGCGCCACGTCGTCGCGGCCGCACGGGCTCGCGGTCACGAGACCGTCGCCCTCTCGCGGCGCTCAGGACACGACCTCGAGACGGGCACCGGACTCGCCGGCGCCCTCGACGGTGTCGACGCGGTGATCGACGTCGCGAACGTCACCACCACGTCGGCGCGACGCTCGCGGGAGTTCTTCACGGCGGTGACCGAGCACCTGCTGCGCGCCGAACGCGATGCCGGCGTCGGCCACCACGTCGTGCTGTCGATCGTCGGCATCGACGGCGCCGACGCCGCCTACTACGCCGGCAAGCTGGCGCAGGAGCGGCTCGTCGAGCAGGGCGACGTGCCGTTCACGCTGTTGCGAGCGACGCAGTTCCACGAGTTTGCCGAGCAGGTGATTCCGCGCACGTCGTTCGGGCGGGTCACTGCCGTGCCGACGGTGCTCATGCGGCCCGTCGCCGCGAGGGAGGTGGGCGAGCGGCTCGTCGAGCTCGCCGAGGGCGGTCCCGCCG
>JAPSJU010000430.1 GCA_031178025.1 Agromyces sp.
CCGATCCGGGCGGCATCCGAGCGCACCCGGTCGAGCGCCAGGCTCACCATGGCGCCCGGCCGTGCGATCTGCTCCAGGCTCGACACCGCGGCGCGGATGGCCTCTGCGGTGTCCAGGTACCGCTCGCCCGTGCTGCGCAGCACGCTCGGGTCCCCGGGGATCGGTTCCACGTCAGTTCGCTCCCGCGCCGCCGGCGATCGTTCGATCGAGGTGCGCGAACGCGCGCCCGATGTCGTCGAGGGCCGCGGCGATGCCCCCGACGTCCTCGGCGAAGCCACGGCGCCGGTCGTCCCACGACGAGGCGAAGCGCTCGATGGTCGCCGCGAGCTCGTCGTGGCCGCAGGCCGCGGCCGCATCGCGCGCCGTGTCGTCCGACGAGTCGAACGCGGCCCGGAGCCGCGTCGCGTCATCCGCCGTGCTGCGGATGACCGCGAGATCCAGGCGGATCATCCCCGTCATCGTGCCCCCGTCCACGCTCGCCATGTGCCGCCCGGCGTCGCGGTGCGGCGCCCGTCGCCAGCGTAGGCGCGGAGCCCGCACCGGGCGATGGGCACCACTCCCCGCCCGCACGGATGCCGGCCGGTGCGCGCGCACCCCGCCGACCGAGTCCATGCCGCACGACGAAGGGGACGGGCTCGCGCCCGTCCCCTCCACTCGATCGAGGATCGATCAGCCGCCCGCGAGCTGCTGGTCGAGGTCCTGGATCGCCTGCATCATGCCGCGGAGGGACTCGCCCATCTCGCCGATGCCGTCGACCGCCGACTTGAGGCCCGTCGTCAGTTCCTCGTAGCCCTGGCCGAACTTGCCGGAGGCGTGCTGCGTCTTGAAGTCGTTGCCGAGCAGCGTGTCGACCGAGCTCTTGAGCTGGTCGAGCTGGCTCTGGATGTCCTCACGAGCGTCGGACAGCTTGTTCGCCATCGCCTCCATCTCGCCGTACGAGGCGCCGAAGTCTGCCATTGCATACCCTTCCTGGTCGGACTGCGACCCGGAGCCCCCGGATCGTTCGTATCCTCACGCTATCGACCGCAGCGCCGCGGACCAATGGGCAGCACTGCCCATGCGCACCGTGGTCAGCGCGCTCCCCGTTCCTGGCGCCGCACGATCACGGCCGCGCCGAACAGGAAGAACGCGGCCATCCCCTGGTAGCCCAGGCAGGCGCCGAAGAACTCGGGAACGGAGCGACCGGCGTCCACGGCGGCGAGCAGCGTCGCCGACGGCGTCGCGAGCCCGAGGACCGCCACGACGAGCATCGCCCGGCTGGAGAGCCGACCGCGGCCGCCGCGGGGCGTGGTGGACCCCCGTCCGCCGCTGAGCAGCAGCACGAGGAGCCCGGTGACGAGGCCTCCGGTCGCGAGCCACATGGCGGCACCGAGGTCCACGAGCCCGAGCAACGGCATGAGCAGCGGGAACGGTGCGAGCGCCACGACGACCGGCCCGATCACGGCACCCGGATCGGACGCGCGGACTCCGAGGGGTTCAGGCGTTCTCGGTGCGGCAGCGGGAAGCACCCCCGCCGAGGCGCCGACCGATGCCAGCCTCACGGCGGCGGCCGTCTGCGCCGAGACCAGCCCCCGCCGCACCAGGATCTCGAGCGCGGCCTCACGCTCGCCCTCCCGGTCGCCTCCGACGGGGCCCCCGGCCTGGAGTGCGTCGAGCTCCTCGAGCACCCATCGCTCGGACCCCGG
>JAPSJU010000431.1 GCA_031178025.1 Agromyces sp.
GGCGACCGTCGTGGGCGACGAGCGTCGGATCGGCGCATGGCGGGCGCTGCGCATGGCCGTCCGCGAGCCGGCGGCGCTCGTCGCGATCCTCGCCATCGTCTGCTCGCACACGGTCATGGTCGGCGTCATGGTCATGACTCCCGTGCACATGACCGAGCACGGGTTGTCGATCTCGCTCGTCGGCATCGTCATCAGCATCCACATCATCGGCATGTACGGCGCGAGCCCGTTCTTCGGATGGCTCACCGACCGCATCGGCCCGCCGAGCGTGATCGCGATCGGCGTGGCGCTGCTCGTGAGCGCGACGAGCGTGGGCATGCTCGCCCCGGGTGACGACGTCCTGCTGGTGCCGCTCGCGCTCGGGCTGCTCGGGCTCGGCTGGTCGGCCGGCCTCATCGGGGGGTCGACGATGCTGGCGACGGCGACCGAGGAGCGACTGCGGGTTCCGCTGCAGGGGGCGACGGATGCCGCGATGAACGTCGCGGCGGCGGCATCGGGCGCGCTCTCGGGCCTGGTGCTCGGCGTGGGCGGGTTCGCGGGGGTCAACGTGGTCGCGATCCTCGTGCTCGTGCCGCTCGTGATCGCGGGGCTCCGGCTTCGGATGGTGCGGCGCAGCGCGACCGCCTGAGGCGTCGTGCCCGCCCTGCCGCGGCTGCTCGAAACGGGCGTGAGCCAGGTGCTCGTGAGTGCGCTCCCACGCTCCTCCCAGCAGAAGGGAGGGTTCCTCACAAAGTGGCGTGATGGGGTGTCGTGTCCCCCTCCTGCCGACCCGGAACCCCTCATCTGTGCCTTCAGCTCCTGATTCCCATGTCCTTCCCCTGCGCCGACGTCCGCCCCGCACCATGCCGCGTCATCGCGCCCAACCGCTCTCGGAGCAGCCAGGTGACGGCGGCTCCCCCCGCCGGACGATCGCGCTCGGCTGCGTCGCCGCGACCCTCGCGGTGACCGGCTTCAGCGCTGTCGCGGCATCCTGGAGCGACACCGCCTCGGCTGACACCGCCGCCGCCTCGACCCCCGCGACAGCGGCCGCCGCCGACACGCTCGCCGCCGATGACGTCACGGTCACGACACCGCCCGCCGAGGGCCCCACCGTGACGAGCGACCTCTCGGTCGCGGACGCGCCGTTCACCGGCGGAACGCAGGTGACCGTCACGGGCGAGCGGCTCGATGAGGTCGGCGCCGTCTCGGTGGGCGGTGCGCCCGCGCAGATCATCGCCGCCGACGAGAGCCAGGTCACCTTCACGGTGCCGGCCGTCGACCAGACCGCCCTCGGCACGGCCGCGTCGGTGGAGTTGACGGACGTCGCGGGCGAGCCGGTCGATGTCGTGGAACGGACCGCTGCGGTCGCTGCCGGCACCTCCGTGGTGCAGCCTCTCGAGGGAGCCCTCACGGGACTCCCCGCGGCGCCGCTGCCGACCGAGCCCCGGGCGCTGGCGCTCACGTACACGAGCGACCCCTCGATCGACGCGCAACTGCGATACGTGCTCACGTACTGGAGCGAGTACAACGTCGCGCAGTTCCCCGTCATCAGCGGCTACGACTGCGCGAACTTCGCGAGCCAGTCCCTGCTCGCGCGCGGCTGGACCATGGACGCCGACTGGTACCTCGACCTGAACACCGGGGCGATGTCGCCGAGCTGGGCGAGCTCGACCGCGCTCCGCGACTACCTGGCCTCCCGGCCCGA
>JAPSJU010000091.1 GCA_031178025.1 Agromyces sp.
GCCGCATTCGTGCTGGAATCCTCGATCAAGAGCCGGCTGCGGGACTCGAACCCGCAACCACCGCTTTACAAGAGCGGTGCGCTACCAATTGCGCCAAGCCGGCGAGGCGGACCTCACGGACATCCTACCGACAGCATGAAGGCCCGGCAGGAGCCGGGCCGTCATGCTGTCGGGCCCCCGGTTACTGGGCGGGCGCGGTCGGCGTCGGGGTCGGCGTCGGCGTCTCGGTGGACTCCGAGTCGTTGAACGTCGCGCTCGTCGCCTGCACGACGAACGCCTGGAACTCCTCGGGGTTGTCGAGCGATCCGGCGTACTGCTGTCCGTTGACGAGCACGGTCGGCGTGCCGGTGATCGCGTCGAGCTCCGAGTTCGGCACCGGCTCCGTCAACGCGCGGTTCGTGGCATCCTGCACCCAGGACTTGAACTCCACGTCGTCGATGCACCGCTCGACGCTCGACAGCGACGAGACGCCCGCCTCCTCCGCGAGCTGCGTGAGCTCATCGTCGGTCAGCCCGGTCGAGCCCTCCTCGGGCTGGTTCTCGAAGAGGATCGCGTTGTAGTCGAAGAACGCGTCGGGCGAGCGGTCGGCCACGCACGCCGCCGCATTCGCCGCGCGGAGGGAGTACTGCGTGCCCGCCGACTTGTTGGTGAGGATCGCGATCGGGTGCACCTCGAGCGTCGCGGCGCCCGACTCGACCATGGTGCGGATCGACTCGGAGTTCGTCGCCTCGAACTGGCCGCAGAACGGGCAGAGGTAGTCGACGTAGATGACGATGTTCGCCACCGTGCCGCTCTCGTCCGGCTCGGTCGGCGTCGGTTCCTCGCCGGCCTCGAGGGCCACGGTCTCGACGGCCGTGATCGCGCCGTCCTCGCTCGACGTGAGCAGGATGCCGTCGCTCGCCATGTTGGCCGGCCCCGGGCCCGCTGGCTTCACGCTCTGGAAGATGAGCGTGCCGACGAGGGCCGCGATCGCGAGGACCGCCACGATGATGCCGCCCTGGATCAGGAACCGATTGCGGCGTTCCCGCTTCCGCTGCTCCTCGCGCAGCATGCGGGCCTTCTCCCGGGCCGCTTCCCGTCGTTCATTGCGGGTGGGACGTGGCTGGTTCGAACCGCCGTAGGTCATCGATGGTCACTCCGGTCGCTGTGGGTGCGCGCGCGAATGCATGCGGACGCACCCACGATAGTAGGAAGGGTGTCTGGGAATCACCCAAACGGAGCCCGGACGCGAGCCGCACTCCGCGTGTGAACCGCGCGGCGCCGCCGACGGCCGCCCGCGGGCTGTCGCGACTGGTCGAGGACATCCCGACCTCATGCGATACTGATGGGGCGTCGATGTCGACGCGCTTCCATTCACTACGGATCGTCCGGCACGTACCTGCCGGTGAAGGAGAACACAGAACCATGGCATCAGTCACGTTCGACAAGGCCACCCGGCTCTACCCCGGTGGCACCCGTCCCGCGGTCGACAAGCTCGACCTCGACGTCGCCGACGGCGAGTTCCTCGTGCTCGTCGGCCCCTCCGGCTGCGGCAAGTCGACCTCCCTGCGCATGCTCGCCGGCCTCGAAGAGGTCAACGAGGGCAACATCTTCATCGGCGATCGCAACGTCACCGACGTGCCGCCGAAGGACCGTGACATCGCCATGGTCTTCCAGAACTACGCGCTCTACCCGCACATGACGGTCGCCGAGAACATGGGCTTCGCGCTCAAGATCGCCGGCATCGGCAAGGAGGAGCGGGCCGCTCGCGTGCTCGAGGCGGCGAAGCTGCTCGACCTCGAGCCCTACCTCAGCCGCAAGCCGAAGGCCCTGTCGGGCGGCCAGCGCCAGCGCGTCGCGATGGGTCGCGCCATCGTGCGCCAGCCCCAGGTCTTCCTCATGGACGAGCCGCTCTCGAACCTCGACGCGAAGCTCCGCGTGCAGACCCGCACCCAGATCGCGTCGCTGCAGCGCCGCCTCGGCGTCACGACGGTCTACGTCACGCACGACCAGACCGAGGCGCTCACGATGGGCGACCGCATCGCGGTGCTGAAGGACGGCATCCTGCAGCAGGTCGGCACCCCCCGAGACCTGTACGAGAAGCCGCAGAACGTGTTCGTCGCGGGCTTCATCGGCTCGCCGGCCATGAACCTGTTCCACGCCGACCTGGTCGATGAGGGCGTGCGCTTCGGCACGGCCACCGTGCCGGTCGATCGCGAGACGCTCGCCCAGTCGAGCAGCAAGGTCGCGACGATCGGCGTCCGCCCCGAGGACATCACCGTGTCACCCCACGAGGGCGAGGGCCTCGCGGTCGAGGTCGACCTCGTCGAGGAGCTCGGCGCCGACGGCTACCTCTACGGCCACTCGACCGTCGAGGGCAAGCGCACCGACATCGTCGCGCGCGTCGACGGCCGCCTGCACCCCAACGCCGGTGACCGCGTGTACCTCACCGCCACGCCGAACCACGTGCACCTCTTCGATGCCGAGTCGGGCCTGCGCCTCGGCGACAAGGCCATCGTCGGCTGACGCAACCGCAGCACACCGTTGCCGGTCGGGCCTCGGCCCGGCCGGCATCGCTGTCTCCGCACCGATGAGCAACGACGACTACGCTGAAGCACGATGAGCGGTTCACTTTCGATCACCTCGGCCATGGCCGATCCGGCGCTTCTCGACCTGCCGTGGGAACTGCCGCTCGAGTCGTGGCCCAACGACTCCATCGCCGCGCTCCCCAAGGGCATCTCGCGCCACCTCGTGCGCTTCGCCCACCTCTCGGGCCACGTCGTGGCCATCAAGGAGACCACGGCCGACATGGCCAAGGGCGAGTACGAGATGCTGCGCCTGCTGCAGCGGCTCGAGATCCCCTGTGTCGAACCGATCGCGGTGATCACCAATCGCACGGATGCCGAGGGCGAGCCTTTGAAGCCGGTACTCGTGACCCGGCACCTCCGGTTCTCGCTCCCGTACCGCGCGCTCTTCTCCCAGACGCTCCGCCCCGACACCGCGACGCGACTCGTGGACGCGCTCGCGGTGCTGCTCGTCCGCCTGCACATCGTCGGATTCTTCTGGGGTGACGTGTCGCTCTCGAACACGCTCTTCCGCCGCGACGCGGGCGCGTTCGCCGCGTACCTCGTCGACGCCGAGACGGGCAAGCTCTACGAGGGCGGCCTCTCGAACGGACAACGCGAGAACGACCTCGAGATCGCCCGCGTGAACATCGCCGGGGAGCTGCTCGATCTCGAGGCCGGCGGCCGGGTCGCCGACGAGCTCGATCCGGTGAACATCTCCAACGGCATCGTCGAGGCCTACCGCAGCCTGTGGAAGGAGCTCACCGGCTCCGAGTCGTTCTCCTCGGCCGAGCGTTGGCGCATCAACGAGCGCGTGAACCGGTTGAACGACCTCGGCTTCGACATCGAGGAGCTCGCCATCCGCACGGACGACACCGGCACGACGGTCCGGATCCAGCCGAAGGTGGTGGATGCGGGACACCACCAGCGGCGACTGCTGCGCCTGACCGGGATCGACGCGGGTGAGAACCAGGCGCGGCGGCTGCTGAACGACCTCGACTCCTACCGCGCCGCCTACGACAAGGCCGACCTCGACGAGGAGATGGTCGCGCACGAGTGGCTCATGCGCGTCTTCGAGCCGGTCGTGCGCGCGATCCCCGTCGACCTGCGCGGGAAGCTCGAACCCGCGGAGGTCTTCCACCAGTTGCTCGAGCACCGCTGGTTCATGGCACAACAGGCCGGACACGACATCCCGCTCGCCGAGGCCGTCACGTCCTACGTCAACACCGTGCTGCGCCATCGCCGTGACGAGGCGACGGTCATCGGTCCCGAGACCGGCTCGATCACGACCTCGATCGACGTCGTCGCCCCCGATACGTCCTCCATCGCGGTCGTCGACCCCGACGACGACCAGGACTGGCGACTCAAGGTCTGAGCCGACCGCCTGGAGCGCTCAGAACTCGACCGTGCGGTTCTCGCCGATGTCGGGGCGTCCGCCGGTGATCATCGACTTCGTCGCCTTGACGAGGGCGAAGATCCCGGGCTCGGTCATCGCCCAGTACTCCGCGGAGTCGGCGACGACCTCGATGACGGCGATCGCGGGATCCTCTCGGCCGCCTTCGAACCATGCCTGCGCCGACGGCCCCCACAGCTCGTCGATGAGGCCGTCGTCGCGGGTGACCCGCGCGGTGCCGGCGACCGACAGGTACCCCTTCTTCGACGCGAAGGAGACGTTCACGCGCGGATCCTCCGCGATCTCCCGGGTCTTCTCGCTCGGCTCCTCGACGAGGAACCACACGCGCCCGTCGAAGTCGTCCTGCAGCACGGCGAGAGGGCGTGCATGCAGCGTTCCGTCACTCGCGCGCGTCGTCAGGAGTGCGGTGTCGGCGGCCGTCACGAGGTCGGCCAGGCGACCCTGCTCGTCCTCGGCCGTGCGGTGTCCGTCCTGTGCCATGCGGTCGACGCTAGCCGCGCGATCGCCACGGCCACAGGCCTTGACAGCCGGTCGTCCTACGCCGAGGCGCGGAGCTTCGAGATCTCGTACAGGGTGACGGATGCCGCGATGCCGGCGTTCAGGGACTCGGTCGAATCGCTGATCGGGATCGACACGATCGCGTCGCAGGTCTCGGCGACGAGGCGTGAGAGGCCCTTGCCCTCGCTTCCGACCACGACGACGATCGGGCGTTCCGCCCACGACAGCCCGGGGAGGGAGACGTCACCGTCGCCGTCGAGCCCGAGCACGAAGACGCCCCGCTCCTTCAGCGCCTTGAGCGTCTGGGTGAGGTTCGAGGCCATCGCGACCGGCACGCGTGCGGCGGCGCCCGCCGAGGTCTTCCACGCGGCGGAGTTCACGCCGACCGAGCGACGTTGCGGCACGATGACGCCGTGGCCGCCGAAGGCGCCGGTCGAGCGGAGGATCGCGCCGAGGTTGCGCGGGTCGGTGATGCCGTCGAGCGCGATGAGGAGCGGCGTCTCGTCGCGGTCGAGCACCTCGTCGAGCAGTTCGATCGGATGCGCGTACTCGTAGGGCGGGACCTTGAGGGCGAGGCCCTGATGCACCCCGCCCTCGCCGGCGAGGCGATCGAGCTCGGGCCGCATGACCTCGAGGATGGGGATGCCGCGGTTGGTGGCGATCTTCATCGCCTCCTTGACCCGGTCGTCCATCTCGACGCGCGCCGCGACGTACAGCGTGGTCGCGGGGATGCGGGTGCGCAGCGCCTCGACCACCGAGTTGCGACCGGTCACGATCTCGGACTCGTCGCCCGACTTCGCGCGGCGCGACGCGCCGGATGCTCCACGAGGGGCGCCGGCGCGCTGGCCGGGGCTGGCCTTGCCCGCGACCTTCCCCTTGCCGGCGGCGGTCTTGTACCGCTCCTCGGCGGCCTTGCGCTTGCCGGCCGGGTGCCAGGCGCGATCCTCGGCCTTCGGCGTCGGCCCCTTGCCCTCGAGCGATTTGCGCCCGTGTCCGCCGGTGCCGACCTGCTTGCCCGCGAGCCCCTTTCCGCCCTTGCGGACGGCTCCGGCGCGCGACTTCCCGCTGCTGCCCTTCATGATCCCAAGCTCCAATGCGTGCCGGTCTGGCTGTCTTCGATGGTGATGCCCGCGGCGGTGAGTTCCGCGCGGATCCGGTCGGCCGCATCGAAGTCCCTGGCGGCGCGAGCGGCCTGCCGGTCTTCGATGAGGCGGGTGACGAGCGTGTCGAGGGCGGATGCCGCAGGCCCGGCGTCGGGTGCCCAGTGCGCGTCACGGGGGTCGATGCCGAGCACCTCGACCATCGCCGCCACCTGCCCGTGCATGGCGGCGGCGTCGTGGAGTTCCTCGGCGTCGAGCGCGAGGTTGCCCGCGCGAACGGTGTCGTGCAGCACGGCGAGCGCCTGAGGGACGCTCAGGTCGTCGTCCATGGCGTCGGCGAAGGCCTCGGGGATGACGAGGCTGCCGGTGCCCGCGTAGCGGGTGCCGGCGAGCCGGCGATCCACGCGGGTGAGGAAGGCCCGGATGCGGTCGACGGCGGCCTCGCACTCCCCGAGCGAGCTCGGCGAGTAGTCGAGGGTGGATCGATAGTGGGCTGCGCCGAGCAGGTAGCGCACGGCGAGCGGTGACGCGAGTTCGAGCAGCTCGCTCGCGTACACCGAGTTGCCGAGCGACTTCGACATCTTCTGCCCGCCGACGTTGACCAGGCCGTTGTGCACCCAGTAGCGGGCGTAGGCGTCCCCGGCGGCGTTGGACTGGGCGATCTCGTTCTCGTGGTGCGGGAAGCGGAGGTCGAGCCCGCCGCCGTGGATGTCGAACTCGGCGCCCAGGTACCGGGTGGCCATGGCGGAGCACTCGATGTGCCACCCGGGGCGACCGTCGCCCCACGGCGACGACCACGCTGCGGACTCCGGCTCCGCGGGCTTGCGCCCCTTCCACAGGGCGAAGTCCCTGGGGTCGCGCTTGCCCCGCGGATCGGCATCGACCGCGGCTTCCATGTGGTCGCGCGACTGGCGTGTGAGCTCGCCGTAGGCGGGCCAGCTCGCCGTGTCGAAGTAGACGTCGCCCGATCCGTCCGGAGCCGCATACGCATGGCCTCGCTCGATGAGCCGGGCGATGATCTGCTGCATCTGCGCGACGCTCGCCGTCGCTCGGGGCTCGTAGCTCGGGGCGAGGATGCCGAGGGACGCATACGCTGCCGTGAACTCGAGCTCGACGCGGTATGCGAGCGCCCACCACTCCTCGGTGCGCTCGTCGCCTGCGGCGGCGAGGATCTTGTCGTCGATGTCGGTGACGTTGCGCACGAACGTGACGTCGTACCCGCGATAGGACAGCCAACGCCGCAGGATGTCGTAGACGAGGGCGCTGCGCAGGTGACCGATGTGCGGGCTCGACTGCACCGTCGGTCCGCAGACGTACATGCCGACGTGCCCCTCGCGAAGGGGTGCGAAGTCACGCAGCGCCTGGGCCTTCGTGTCGTAGAGTCTGACGGTCACCAGCCAAGCCTACCGGGGAGCCCCTTCGGTGACGGCGCGCTCACGCCCGCACGAGGAGCGCCGTCGCGATCGCCGCGACCCCCTCGCCGCGGCCCGTGAACCCGAGGGCGTCGCTCGTGGTCGCCGCGACGCTCACGGGAGCGTCGAGCAGTCGCGAGAGCAGTGCCTCCGCCTCCGCACGGCGGGGTGCGATCTTCGGGCGGTTGCCGACCAGCTGCACGGTCACGTTGCCGACGGCGTAGCCCGCCTGGCGCACGAGACGCAGGGCCTCGCCGAGGAAGACCTCCCCGTGGGCGCCGGCGAACGTCGGATCCCCCGTGCCGAAGACGCTGCCCACATCGCCGAGCCCTGCGGCGGAGAGGAGCGCGTCGCAGATCGCATGGCTCGCGGCATCCCCGTCGCTGTGGCCGGCGAGCCCGCGCTCCCCCGGCCAGTGCAGTCCGACGAGCCAGAGCGGGGTGGCGGGATCGTCCGAGAAGGCGTGCACGTCGATGCCGGTGCCGATGCGGGGAGCCGCGGCGCCGGGCGCAGGTCCCGGCGC
>JAPSJU010000092.1 GCA_031178025.1 Agromyces sp.
ACGTTGAAGCGGAACTCCACCACGTCGCCGTCCTGCATGACGTAGTCCTTGCCCTCCATGCGGGCCTTGCCCCTGGCGCGCGCCTCCGCGACCGAACCGGCGTCGACGAGATCCTCGAAGGAGATGACCTCGGCCTTGATGAAGCCCCGTTCGAAGTCGGTGTGGATGACGCCGGCGGCCTGCGGAGCCTTCCAGCCCTTGTGGATCGTCCAGGCCCGGGACTCCTTGGGACCCGCCGTGAGGTAGGTCTGCAGCCCGAGGGTCTCGAAGCCGATGCGGGCGAGCTGGTTCAGGCCCGACTCCTCCTGGCCCGTCGAGGCGAGGAGCTCGGCCGCGTCGTCGGGGTCGAGGTCGATGAGCTCGGACTCGATCTTCGCGTCGAGGAACACCGCCTCCGCCGGTGCGACCAGGGCCGCGAGCTCGGCCTTCCGCGAGGCGTCCGTGAGCACCGCCTCGTCGACGTTGAAGACGTAGATGAACGGCTTCGCGGTGAGCAGGCCGAGTTCGCGTACCGGCGACAGGTCGACGGATGCCGCCGACAGCGGCGTGCCCCGCTGCAGCAGCTCCTGGGCCTCCTTCGCCGCGGTGAGCACGGAGGGGTCGAGCTTCCTGCCCTTGATCTCCTTCTCGAAGCGGGGGATGGCGCGCTCGAGCGTCTCGAGGTCGGCGAGGATGAGCTCGGTGTTGATCGTCTCCATGTCGGACTTGGGATCCACCGCGCCCTCGACGTGCACGACGTCGGAGTCCTCGAAGCCGCGTACGACCTGGGCGATGGCGTCGGCCTCGCGGATGTTCGCGAGGAACTTGTTGCCGAGGCCCTCGCCCTCGGACGCACCGCGCACGATGCCCGCGATGTCGACGAACGAGACGGCGGCCGGAAGGATGCGCTCGGAGCCGAAGATCCCGGCGAGGACCTCGAGCCGCGGATCGGGGAGGTTCACCACGCCGATGTTCGGCTCGATCGTCGCGAAGGGGTAGTTCGCGGCGAGGACCTGGTTCTTGGTCAGTGCGTTGAACAGGGTGGACTTGCCGACGTTGGGCAGGCCGACGATGCCGATAGTGAGAGCCACGGGGCCCTATCGTACCGGCAGGCCGCCGGGGGCATCCGCCGCTCGGGCCGGCGACCGCCGCTGGTGCAGCGTCAGGTACACGCCGGCGATGACGAGCGCGCCGCCGGCGACCACCGGCAGCTCGAGCGTCGCGCCGAGCCCGAGCGCGATGGCGACGGTGAACACCGGCAGGAGGTTGAGGAAGATGCCGGCTCGCGCCGGGCCGACCTTCGAGGCGCCGATGTTCCAGAGCACGTAGCCGGCCATCGAGGGGAACACGACGATGTAGGCGAGCCCCATCGCACCGGCCGCGGACGACGGCAGCGTCACCCCCGTGACGGCGATGAGCGGCAGCATCGTCACGACGGCGAAGGCGGCTTGCACGGCGGTCGCGGTGATCGGCGGCGTCACGAGACGGCGGGAGACGAGCGAGTACACCGTCCACGCGAGCACCGAGCCGACCACGAGCAGGTCGCCCACGCCGAAGCCCTGCGCGAGGAGCAGGCCGATGTCGCCGCCCGTGAGCACGACGGTGACCCCCACGAACGCGACGACGAGGCCGAGCACCTGCACGCGGTTGAGCCGCTCGTGCAGGACGATGGCCGCGGCGAGCGCGATCGTCGCCGGGTTGATGGCGCTGATGACGGCCGCGTTCACGGCGCCGGTGAGACCGAGCGCCGCGTACAGCAGCAGCGTGTACCCCGTGAGCCCGAGCACCGACTGCAGCAGGTGCAGCTTCCACTCCCGCAGCGCGGCTCGCCAGTCCGCACGCTCGATCAGCCACGCGAGCACGAGGAGCGGCAGGACCGCGAACGCCCAGCGGAAGAAGGTGAGCGAGATCGGCGTGATCTCACGCGTGACCATCTCGCCGAACACGTAGTTCCCGGCCCAGAAGAGATTGGTGAGGGCGAGGAACAGGTAGATCGTGCCACGGCTCACTCGCCCAGCGTACGCGCTCGCCGCCGCCCCGCCGGCCGGATCAGCCCTCGCGCACCGCCCGGAAGCATCGGGTGACGTACGGCACGATGAGCTCGTTCGCACCGGCGAGGTCGGGATGCGTCGCCAGGAGGGTCTCGAGCGCGGCGATCGTCGCCGCCTGTTCGCTTCCGGACGCGGTGAGGAAGGCGCTGCGCGAGCGCACGAGGTCGAGGAACCTCGCCCGGGACATCCGCTCGACCCACTCGACGGAATGCTCCTCGATCTCGCCGAACGGCCGGCCGATCCTCACGTGGTCCTCGAACGTCACGCTCGCGTCGTGACGCTCGTGCATGAGCTCGCCCGCCTGGCGCAGCCAGTCGGCGCGGATGTCCCGACTGTTCCACACGAGTCCGAGCACGCCGTCCGGACGCAGGACCCTCGCGATCTCGGCGACGGCGCGCTCCCGCTGGAACCAGTGCCAGGCCTGGCCGGCGACCACCGCGTCGACGGATGCGTCCTCGAGCGGGATGTCCTCCGCCGTGCCGAGGATCCGCGGCACCCCCGGCACCGCGACCTCGAGCTCGTCGAGCATCTCCTCGACGGGATCGACCGCGATGACGTCGCGATCGAGCTCCACGAGCGCCTCCGTGAGCTTGCCGGTCCCCGCACCGAGGTCGAGCACCCGCGTCGCATCGCCGACGAGCCAGGCGACGGCCTCCACCGGATACCCGGGCCGGGCCTGGTGGTAGACGGATGCCGCTGCGCCGAACGAACGGCCCGGGTCGCTCATGCTGCCCATTCCATGCCCTGGCGGCGCATCCGTCAACACCCGATCCTCGACGCGCCCGCCGACGCGCCCGGCCGTGTCGGAACCCCGTGCGAGCATGCCCGCATGCCAGTGGACTTCACCGCGATCGACTTCGAGACCGCCAACTCCTCGAGCGCGTCGGCGTGCTCCGTGGGACTGGTGAAGGTACGAGACGGCCGCGTCGTCGATCGCGTGCACTGGTACATCCGCCCGCCGTTCCCCCATGACGAGTTCTCGGAGTGGAACATCCGCATCCACGGCATCACGCCGCAGATGGTGGCGGATGCCCCCGGCTGGGTCGAGCACCTCCCCGCCCTGCGGCTGTTCGCGGGCGACGACGTGCTCGTCGCGCACAACGCCGGCTTCGACATGGGCGTCATCGCGAAGACGAGCGCCGCGGTCGGACTCGACGTGCCCGACTTCCGCTCGCTCTGCAGCCTGCAACTGGCCCGCAGGACCTACCACCTCGACTCCTACCGGCTGCCGGTCGCGGCCATGGCTGCGGGATTCGAGGGCTTCTCCCACCACGATGCCCTCGCGGACGCCGAGGCGTGCGCGGCGATCGTGGTGCATGCGGCGAAGCGGCACGACGTCGACGACCTCGAACGGCTCGCCCACGTCACGCGCGTGCGGTTCGGCGCCATCGGTCCGGTCGCCACGGCCGAGCGCGAAGCCGTGCACGCGCCGATGGCGCTGCAGTAGTCGATCCCGCGCTCGCCGGGCCGCCTGGCGGGCGATGTCGCCGGCCCCTGCGACACTGGCGGCATGGACCTTCTCGCTCTCCTCATCGGCCTCCTCGTCGGCGCCCTCCTGGGCGGCCTCGGCGTCGCGCTGCGCTCGGCGCGCCGGCCGGCCGCGGGGCCGGTCGCCGAGGATCCGGCACTCATCGAGGCGCGGCATCAGGCGCAGCTCGCCGAGCTCCGGGCGGGCGAGGAGGCCGCGAAGGCGCTGCTGCGCGAAGAGCTCGCCGCGACCCAGGCCACCGCCGAGCTGCTCCGCGAGCAGATCGTCGCGGCGCAGCAGCAGCAGCGTGAGCTCATCGAGCAGCATCGTGCCGAGCAGCAGGCGCGTGAGGCGCGCGATCAGGCCGAGAGCCGCGTCCTGCAGGCCCTCGCGCCCGTCAAGCAGTCGCTCAGCGAGATGGCGTCGAAGGTCACCGAACTGGAGTCGCAGCGGAACCTCCAGCACGGCGAGCTGACACAGCAGCTGAAGACCGCGGCCGAGTCCGAGGAGCGCCTGCGCTCCACCGCCGAGGCGCTCGCGTCCGCCCTCCGCTCGAACAGCACCCGCGGCGTCTGGGGCGAGACGCAGCTGCGCAGCGTCGTCGAGGCCGCAGGCCTGCTCGAGCGCGTGGACTTCGACGTGCAGTCGAGCATCTCGAGCGACTCGGGGCACGGGCGCCCCGACATGGTCGTGCGGCTTCCCGGCGGCAAGTCCATCGCCGTCGACGCGAAGGTGCCGTTCAACGCGTACCTCGAGGCGAGCCAGATCCCGGCCACCGCGAGCGGAGCAGATGCCGCGCGCCGCGCCGACTTCATGAAGCAGCACGTGCAGGCCGTGCGCGCGCACATCACCGCACTGGGCGCGAAGGGGTACTGGAACGGGCTCGACGCCTCCCCCGAACTCGTGATCGCCTTCATCCCGAGCGAATCGCTCGTCTCGGCGGCGCTCGAAGCCGATCCCAGCATCATGGAATTCGCCTTCTCGAAGCGCGTGGCGCTCGCCTCACCCGTGACGCTGTGGTCGGTGCTGAAGACGGTGGCCTTCTCATGGCAGCAGGACGTGCTGACGAACGAGGCGAAGACGCTGTTCGACCTCAGCAGGGAGCTGTACTCCCGGCTCGCCACGACGGCGAGCCACATCGAGAAGCTCGGCCGTACGATCGAGCGCAGCGTGAAGGACTACAACGCCTTCGTCGGGTCGCTCGAGCGCCAGGTGCTGCCGACCGCCCGCAAGCTCGGTGCGCTCGACGAGTCGAAGGTGCTCGCACCCCTGCAGGGCATCGAAGAGGCGCCGCGCGAACTCACGGCGTACGAACTCGTCGCCGGCGCACAGGCGGACCTCGACCCCGAGCTGCGGCGCCAGCTCGACGTCCCGGTCACGACGGCGCGCGACTGACGTCGGCGGGGCGTCCCGCCCCGGCGGGGCGGCGCACGGTGCCGGCCGTCAGGTCCGCTCGGGATCGACGACCGGCGGCTCGAATCCGGCCGCCGCTCCGGCACCCGTCACGGGCGTCTCGTCGAGGGGACCGTCGAGCGGATGCGCGAGCTCGTCGCGGCCGAGCCGGGCGAAGGCCAACGTCGCCACCGCGAGGAAGGGCGGCACGAGCCCGGCGATGAGGAACGCGGGGCCGAGGCCGATGGCCTCACCGACCGGCCCGGCCACCGCCATCGAGATCGGCATGAGGGCCAGCGACACGAAGAAGTCGAGGCTCGACACACGGCCCAGCATCGACGGCGGGACCCGCCGCTGCAGGAGCGTGCCCCAGACGACCTGGGCGCCGTGGAACAGCACGCCCACGATGAAGAGCGCGACGATCATGACCCACAGCCACGACGTCGACCCGATGATCGCGAGCGGCACGCAGCCGACGCCCCACGCGAGGATCATGAGCGTCAGGTACCGACGCGGGATGCGCAACGACGCGATCGTGAGGGAGCCGACCGCACCTCCGACGCCGAAGGCGGCGAGGGCGAGGGCGAATGCTCCGGCACCGCCGCCCGTCTGGTCCTTGACGGCGAACGGCAGCAGCACCTCGATGGGACCCATGATGAGGAACACGAGGACGATCGAGAAGACGAGGGTCGCGAACAGCCACCGCGTGCGCAGCAGATATGCGAACCCGTCGCGCAGGTCGATGAACGACTGGCGCACGGGATGCGCGACGACCTCGTCGGGATCGCGGCGCACGGGCGTCGTGCGCATCACCGCGAGCACCGCCACGGCGGCCGCCTGCAGCACGGCGACCACGGCGAACGCGAGCCACGGATCCTGCACGGCGATCAGGGCGCTCGCCAGTGCCGGACCTGCGGCCTGCATGACGGCCGGGCGCAGCACGCCTTCGACGCCATTGGCCGCGAGCAGCTGCTCGGGCGGCAGCAGCGCCGGCAGCCATGCTGAATACGCCGGGTAGAAGAAGCCGTCGGCGAGGCCGAGCACGAAGGAGAGCAGCGCCAGGTGCCAGACCTCGATGGAGCCGGACGCGGCGAGCACCGCCGCGACCGCGAACGTCAGGCCGCGCACCACCTCCACCACGATGAGGATGCGCCGCTGCGGGATGCGGTCGGCCGCCACACCGCCGAAGAGCACGGCGACGACGAGGCCGAGGCTCGCCCCGACCGCGACGTACGAGAGGTCGACGGGCGAGCCGCCGAGCTCGACCACCTGCCAGACGGCCGCCACGAGCCAGGCGCCGGCCGACAGCAGGGACGCGGCGAGGGCGGCGACGAGCAGCCGGTACTGCATCGACGAGAACGGCCGGAGCGCGCGAGGCAGACGTGAGACGTCGGTCATCGGCCCATTCTGGCGTGCAGCGCGGACTTCCGCCCGCGGCATCCGGTCACCGATCGGCTTCGTCGAGCCACTTCTCGGCGAGGTGGTCGGCGACGACCCGACGGATGGTGCCCGACGTGCCGCGCAGCACGATCGATTCCGTACGGATGATGGGCCCCTTCTTGCGCACCCCGTCGACGAGCTCGCCGTCCGTGACGCCGGTCGCGACGAAGAAGGTGTTGTCGCTGCGGACGAGGTCGTCGAGTTCGTAGACGCGGTCGCAGTCCAGCCCCGCCGCCTCGCCGCGCGCCCGCTCGGCATCGTCCTTCGGAGCGAGCCGACCCTGCATGAACCCGCCGAGCGCCTTGATCGCGCAGGCGGTGGTGATGCCCTCGGGGCTGCCGCCGATGCCCACGCACATGTCGATCCGCGACTCGTACCGCGCGGCGTTGATGCCGCCGGCGACGTCGCCGTCGCTGATGAGACGCGTGCCTGCGCCGGCCGCGCGGATGTCGGCGATGAGCTGCTCGTGACGGGGCCGGTTCAGCACGGCGACGCGCAGTTCCCCGACCGGCTTCCCCTTGGCCGCCGCCAGCGCGCGCAGGTTCTCGCCGATGGGCTTGCGGATGTCGACGATGCCGATGCCCGAGGCATCCGTGACGATCTTGTCCATGTAGAACACCGACGACGCGTCGAGCATCGTGCCCCGGTCCGCCACCGCGATCACGGAGAGCGCGTTCTGCCTCCCGGCCGCGGTGAGGGAGGTTCCATCGATGGGATCGACGGCGATGTCGCATGCCGGACCGCGGCCGTTGCCGACCTTCTCACCGTTGAAGAGCATCGGCGCGGCGTCCTTCTCACCCTCGCCGATCACGACGACGCCTTCGAAGTTGACGGTGCCGAGGAAGGCGCGCATGGCGTCGACGGCGGCCCCGTCCGCGCCCAGCTTGTCGCCGCGTCCGATCCACGGGTACGAGCGGATCGCGGCCGCCTCCGTGGCTCGCACGAGCTCGAGCGCGATGTTGCGATCAGGGTGCAGGGTGAGCGTGGACGTGTCGGTGCTCATCATCGAGGGTTCCTCCCGGAAGCGGTGCTGGTGTCGACGTACGGACATCTCGCCGTCGAAGGCGACCGTCGCTTCGAGCGTACCGACGCGCCCCCACGGATTCGTCGACATCGGGACGATCCCGCA
>JAPSJU010000432.1 GCA_031178025.1 Agromyces sp.
GCAAGACGCCACCCGTCGACCTCGAGCCGTTCCGTCTCGACCGCTTCGGTGATGCGGATGCCGCGGCATCCGGCCTGGCGTCGCCGACCGCCCTCGGCGGCGGCACGAACCCGGTCGCCGCAACCGACGCAACTGGGGTGGCCCACCGGTAGGCGACTCGTCAACCCGGTGCCGCACCCCGGTCGCGACGGTATCGTCACTCCCCGTCGCACCCGAGTTCGGCGACGCGAGCGAGAGGAGCCCTCATGGCACGAAACGACGTGGAGACCAGGTCGAACCGCGGGCAATGGGAGAACAGCGTCGAGGACTCCCCCGAGCTCTCGCAGAGCTATGCGAGCCGCGAGGAGGCGGTCGACGCCGGCCGCGAGCTGGCCGAGCGGCTCGGCTCGCGCCATGTCGTGCGCGACAGCGAGCCGACCGGCGCGATCACCGACGAGGATCCGGCTTCGGGCAGCGACCGCTGAGGGGCCGTTGGCGCGCGGTCGCCCGATTCAGCCCCGCCCTGGGCTGAGCTCGTCGACGAGCCGAACGACGGATGCCTCGGCATCGACCTCGGGCGTGAAGCCGAGGCGCACGACGACGAGCCCCTCCGACGGCACGATCATCACGCGCTGGCCGTCGTGGCCGGCCATGAAGAAGGTGTCGTCGGGCAGGTCGGGCCAGCGCAACTCGCCGTCGGCGAGTCGGTTCGTGCGCCATCCCCTGCCGAGGCCGGGGTCGTCGGACTCGTCGACGTCGGTGAGGGTGAGGCCCTCAGCCATCCAGTCGTCGGGCAGCAGCTGCTCACCGTTCCACTCGCCGTTCTGCAGCGCGAACTGGCCGATCGCGGCCCAATCACGCGGGGTCGCCCACAGGTACGACGAGCACACCGGCGTGCCGGCGGCATCCGCTTCGAAGACCGCCGACGACAGTCCGAGCGGTCCGAGCAGCGTCTGCCGCGGCAGGTCGGCACCGAGGCCGGTGCGCTCGGTCAGCACCGAGCAGAGCAGCGTCGTGTTGCCGCTCGAGTACTGCTGCACCGTGCCGGGCTCGTGTGCGAGCGGCTGGCCGGCGACATAGGCGCCCATGTCGCCTTCGAGGTAGAGCATGCGGGTGATGGGGGTGCCGAGGTCGTAGGTCTCGTCCCACTCGAGCCCGCTCGTCATGCGCAGCAGCTGCTCGATCGTGATGTCGGCGCGCTCGTCGGTCCACTCGGGGCGCAGGTGATCGTCGTCGAGTGAGACGACGCCCTGCTCGACGAGCACGCCCACCATGAGGTCGGCGACGCTCTTCGACATCGACCAGCCGAGCTGCGGCGTCGACGCGTCGAAGCCCTCGGCGTAGCGCTCGCCGACGATCTCGCCGTCCTTCACCACGACGATCGCGCGGGTGTTGAGCTGCTCGGCCTGCGCGTTCGAGAGCTCGTCGCCGAAGGCACGCCCGATCGACTCCTCGATCGCGGGATCGGGATCCGGTGCGGGGGCGTCGGTGAACGGGTTGCCGTCGGAGGAGATGGCGGATGCCTCACCGAGCTCGGGACGCTCTGCGGCGAGCGTGCATCCGAAGCCCTCGGTATACCAGGCCTTCTGCCGCGCGAGCGCGCCGAGCAGCGACCCCGTGGTCGGGTCGCCTGCGCCCGCGACGTCGAGGTAGGGCACGAGCGGGTTCGGCGGCAGGTCGGTCGAAGG
>JAPSJU010000433.1 GCA_031178025.1 Agromyces sp.
GGCTCGGACGATCCGTTCGGATCGTCCCATCTTCGCGACGCTCTGCCACCACGCCCGCCTCTCCGGCTCTGTCAGGCTGGACCCACCAGCACACACGAGCTCCCCGGTCATACTGTCCGACGCGCGAGAAGGAATCAACATGGGCCTCATCCGACACTTCATCGACGGCCGCGAGGAGGCCGACGCCGAACGCACCGGGCCGGTCTACGATCCGGCCACCGGCCAGCAGCAGCACGACGTGGCGTTCGCATCGGCGGCCGAGGTCGAGCGGGCGATCGCCGCGGCATCCGCTGCCCTGCCCGGCTGGCGCGCGACCGGCCTGATCAAGCGCGCCGACGTGTTCTTCAAGCTCCGCCACCTGCTCGTCGAGCGGCAGGGCGAGCTCGCCGCGATCCTCACGAGCGAGCACGGCAAGGTGCTCTCGGATGCCGCCGGCGAGATCTCGCGGGGCATCGAGAACGTCGAGTTCGCAGCGGGGCTCGTGCACCTGCTGAAGGGCGAGCACTCCGAGCAGGTCGCCCGGGGCGTCGACGTGCACTCCACGAAGCAGCCCGTCGGCGTGGTCGGGGCGATCACCCCGTTCAACTTCCCGGTGATGGTGCCGCTGTGGATGGTCGCCTCCGCGATCGCGTGCGGCAACACGGTGGTGCTCAAGCCCTCCGAGAAGGACCCGAGCGCGGCGGTCTTCCTCGCGAAGCTGTTCCAGGAGGCCGGGCTCCCGGACGGCGTGCTCAACGTCGTGCACGGCGACAAGGTCGCGGTCGACGCCATCCTCGACTCCCCCGAGGTGCGCGCGATCTCGTTCGTCGGCTCCACGCCGATCGCCCGGTCGATCTACGCGCGTGCGAGCGCGAACGGCAAGCGCGTGCAGGCGCTCGGCGGGGCGAAGAACCACATGGTGGTCATGCCGGACGCCGACCTCGAGGGTGCCGCCGATGCGGCCGTGTCCGCCGCCTACGGCTCGGCCGGCGAACGGTGCATGGCCGTGTCGGTGCTCGTCGCGGTGGGCGACATCGCCGACGACCTCGTCGAGGCGGTGCGCTCGCGCATGGGTGCGCTGCGCATCGGCAACGGCACGGATGCCGCGAGCGAGATGGGTCCGCTGATCACGCGGGAGCATCGCGACGCGGTCGCCTCGTACGTGACCGGCGCCGCGGCGGAGGGGGCGACGGTCGTCGTGGACGGCACGCAGCAGCAGTTCGACGGCGACGGGTTCTTCGTCGGCGTCTCGCTCGTCGACCACGTGAAGCCGGGCATGAAGGTGTACGACGACGAGATCTTCGGGCCGGTGCTCTCGGTCGTGCGCGTCGGGAGCTACGAGGAGGCGGTCGAGCTCGTCAACGCGAACCGCTTCGCCAACGGCGTCGCGATCTTCACGCGCGACGGCGGCACGGCGCGTCGCTTCGAGTTCGACATCGAGGTCGGCATGGTCGGCGTCAACGTGCCGATCCCCGTGCCGATCGGCGCCTACTCGTTCGGGGGGTGGAAGAACTCGCTCTTCGGCGACTCGCACATCTACGGTCCCGAGTCGGTGCACTTCTACACGCGCTCGAAGGTCGTCACCTCGCGCTGGCCCGAGCCGAGCGAGTCGCAGGTCAACCTCGGCTTCCCCTCCAACCACTGATCGGCCCCGCGAGGGGTCGCAACACGCCGGCGCCGTCCCGGC
>JAPSJU010000093.1 GCA_031178025.1 Agromyces sp.
GTGGCGCCGACGATCACGACGACCGTCGGATTCACCGCCCCCGTGACGGTGTCGGTCGAGATCGAGAACGCCACCGGGGAAGCGCTCGCGCCGGGAATCGTGCGGCTCGTGCGGGCGAGCGAGACGATCGACGACGAGGCCGGGATCGACGCGTGGTCGGCCGTCGACCCCGCCGGTGAGCCCGGCATCGCCGCGTCGTCCCAGCCGCTGGCCGAGGGCGAGTCGCGCGGGCTCTCGGCGGGCGGAGCGACCGTCGTCTCCTTCACGGTGCCTGGCGAGGCGTTCGCCTCGATCGCCGGGTCGCCGGTGATCGGAATCGGGGCCGAACTCGTCGTCGGCGACACGATCGTGGCGTCCGGAACCGGCGCCTTCGCGAACTCCGACGTTCCGGCTGCGGGCTCGGTGGCGCTGGCGATCGCCGCACCCCTCACGGTGCCCACCGCGGGCACCCCCGTGGGACTCATCGACGCCGAGCGGCTCGAGAGCTGGACCGGGCCGACCGGCCTCCTGACCCGCCAGCTCGATGCGCTCGCCGGGCGCCGCGTCGCCATCGGCATCGACCCTCGTATCATCGCGTCGATCCGGGTGCTCGGGTCCAGCGCCCCGGCGACGGCCACCGCCTGGCTCACCCGCCTCTCGAACGTGCCGAACGAGGTGTTCCCACTCGCCTACGCCGACGCCGACCTCGCCGCGCAGTCGCAGGTCGGACTGCCGGCCCTGCTCGAACCCATCTCGTTCGACGACGTGCTCGACCCCGCGAACTTCACCGCGCCGGCCGATGGCGGCCCGCCCGCGACCGACGACTCGACACCCGCACCCGACCCGACCCCCGGAGCGGTGCCGACCACCGACGAGCTCCTCGCCTGGCCGTACACGCGCACCGACATCGCCTGGCCCGCCGACGACACGGTACGGCCGGGGGACCTCGCGCTGTTCAGCGGTGCCGGGCTCACGACGGCGATCCTCGCGCCCGGCAACGCGGAGCCGGTGGCGGGCCCGGCACCTGCCTCGTCGACGATCGACGGCTCGACGGCCCTCATCGCCGACGACGACCTCACCGCACCACTCCGCGAGGCGGCGGCCGCGACCACCGATACCGAGTGGCGAGCGGCCGCCGGGCGACTGCTCGCCGAACTCGCCCTCGACGCCGGCTCCGCCCGCACCACGATGCTCGCGACCCTCGACCGCGGCGCCGGGGCGCAATCGGCGCGCGTCGCGGCCGTCATCGACGAGATCGCGGCATCCGGATGGTCATCGCTCGCCGGACTCGCCGACGCGATCGGTGCCCCGCCGCAGGATCGGACGCTCGCCGACCGGTCCGAGACCGAGGATCGGCTCGGCACGGTCGACCGCATCCTCGCCATGGAGACCGGCCTCGCCGAGTTCGCGAGCGTCCTGGGCGACGAGCGCCTGCTGACGGGTCCGACCCGCCGTGACGTGCTCTCCCTGCTCGACGGCGCCTGGCTCGGCGACCTCGACGCCTGGAACTCGGCCGTGTCCGACTGGTTGGGTGCGCAGCGGCAGGTGCTGGACTCGGTCTCGGTCGTGCCGAGCAGTCCGATCCTGGTGGTGTCGAGCGAGACCGGCGTGCCGATGTCGGTCGAGAACGGCCTGCCGTATCCGGTCACGGTCGTCGTCTCGGTGGAACCGTCGAACGGCCGGCTCGTCGTCGAGGACCGCATGGAGGTCACCGTCGAGGCCGGATCGCGAAGCAGCGTGCGTGTTCCCGTGGTCGCGGGCGTCGGCAACGGCGACGTCTCGCTCGCCGTTTCGCTCGCCTCGCCCTCGGGAGTGCCGGTCGGCGGCACGGTGACCATCCCGGCCAATGTGCAGGCCGACTGGGAGGGGGTCGGAGCGAGCATCATCGCCGGCATCGTCGTGCTCGTCTTCGGCATCGGCGTCTGGCGCAACATCCGCCGCCGACGTCGGGAGCGGGCGGGCGAAGCCGCCGTGGCCGACACGGGCGCCGACCACCACGAACGCCCCGGCGACGAAGACGGGCACCGTGGCTGACGACCGCATCGGGCGCGCGAGCCTGTTCCTCGCCTCCGGCACGATCGTCTCCCGCGTGCTCGGGTTCGTGAAGACCGCCCTCCTCGCCTCCGTGATCGGCGCGAGCGGCGCGGGTGCCAACGCCTTCGCGGCCGCCAACCAGCTGCCGAACACGATCTACGTCGTCGTCGCGGGCGGGGTGCTCAGCGCCGTGCTCGTACCGCTCATCGTGCGATCGGCCGCGCACGCCGACGGCGGCTCGAGCTACATCAACAAGGTCATCACCCTCGGGTTCACCATCCTCGCCGGGGCGGCGGTGCTGGCGACGCTCCTGACCCCGGTGCTCACCCTGCTCATCGGCAGCCGGATGGATCCCGACGTGTTCGCCCTCGCCGTCGCCTTCGGCTACTGGTGCCTCCCGCAGATCTTCTTCTACGGCATGTACTCGCTCCTCGGAGAGGTGCTGAACGCGCGGCGGGTGTTCGGTCCGTTCACGTGGGTGCCCGTGCTCAACAACATCGTCGCCCTCGCCGGGCTCGCGGTGTTCGCGATCGTGTTCGCCGTCGACCCCGACGGCGTTCGCGGCGCCGGGGAGTGGAGCTTCGGCATGGTCGCGCTCCTCGCCGGCAGCGCGACCCTCGGGGTCGCCGCCCAGGCGCTCATCCTGTTCTGGTTCTGGCGCCGGGCCGGCCTGCGGTACCGCCCCGACTTCCACTGGCGAGGCGTGGGCCTCCGATCGACCGCGGGCATCGCCGGCTGGACGTTCGGAATGCTGTTGCTCACGACCGTCGCGGGCTTCGTCGAGACCTCGGTGGTCGGCGTCTCGGCATCGTCCTCGGAGGACGCGTCGGTCTACGCGCTGCAGACGGCCTGGCTCATCTTCATGCTGCCGCACTCGGTGATCACGGTCTCGATCGCGACGGCGTACTTCACGAGGATGAGCGAGCACGCGGCGGCGGGGCTCATCGACCGGGTCCGTGCCGACCTGTCGAGCGCCATCCGCGGCGTCGGCGTGATCATCATCGTCGCGGCGGCCGTGCTCATCGTGTGCGCACTCCCGTTCGCACGGGTCTTCACCGATGTCGAACCGCTCATCCGGTCGCTCGGCAGTGTCATCATCGCCTACGTCGTCGGCTTGGTGGGATTCAGCGTGCTCTTCGTCGTGCAGCGCACGTACTACTCGCTCCACGACACCAGGACGCCGTTCTTCTTCACGCTCGTCCAGGTCGTGCTCTTCATCGCCGGCGCGATGGCCTGCATCGCGCTCCCGAACTCGCAGGTCGCCCTGGGCATCGCCCTCGTCACCACGCTCGCGGGAACGGTGCAGCTCATCCTCGCGGTGATCCTGCTGCGCCGCCGGATCGGGCCGCTCGACGGCCGTCGCATCGCGGTGACGTTCCTCCGGTCACTCGCAGCCCTCGTCATCCCGGTCGTCGCCGGCGTCGTGCTGCTCGACCTCCTCGGCGGCACTGATGCGGAGGGCTTCGCCCTCTCGAGCATCCTCGGCGCCATCAGCTCGATGCTCATCATCGGAACCGTCATGTCGGTGCTCTACTTCGCCGTCCTGTGGCTGCTCCGATCGCCGGAGCTGCGCGGCTTCGCGGCGCCACTCCTCGCGCGGATGCGCCGGCGCTGATCCGCCGCCGCTGATCCGCCGCCGACTCGCTGGCCACCGCCGGGCGCCGGAATAGGCGGACCGTAGACTGTGTTGAGCATCTCGTGGGGTCCGGATCGTCGGGAGCCCCACCTCGAGCAGCAACGACAGGAGCGGCTTTGCGCGACATCATCATCATCGGTTCGGGTCCCGCCGGATTCACCGCCGCGATCTACGCTGCGCGGGCCGAGCTGAAGCCCCTCCTCATCGCGAGCTCCGTCGAGATCGGCGGTGAGCTGATGAACACCACCGAGGTCGAGAACTTCCCCGGCTTCCCCGAGGGCATCATGGGCCCCGACCTGATGGCCAAGCTCCAGGCCCAGGCCGAGCGGTTCGGCACCGAGGTCGTCTACGACGATGTCGTCGAGCTCGAGCTCGACGGCCCCGTGAAGCGCGTCACGCTCGGCAGCGGCGACGTGCACGAGGCATCCGCCCTCATCTACGCCACCGGATCCGCATACCGCAAGCTCGGGCTTCCCGAAGAAGAGGTGCTGTCCGGCCACGGCCTCTCCTGGTGCGCGACGTGCGACGGGTTCTTCTTCCGCCAGAAGACCATCGCCGTGATCGGCGGAGGCGACTCGGCGATGGAGGAGGCGACGTTCCTCACCCGCTTCGCCGACAAGGTCTACGTCGTCCACCGTCGTGACTCGCTCAAGGCCTCGAAGATCATGCAGCAGCGCGCGTTCGACAATCCCAAGATCGAGTTCATCTGGAACGCCGAGGTCACCGCCATCCACGGTGACGGCCAGGTGAACGGCGTGACGCTCCGCGACACGGTCACGGGCGAGGTCCGGGCCCTCGACCTCGACGGCCTCTTCGTCGCCATCGGCAACGATCCCCGCACGCACCTCGTGCACGGCAAGCTGGACCTCACCCCCGAGGGCACGATCGCCGTCGAAGGTCGCACGTCGAAGACGTCGATCCCCGGCGTGTTCGCAGCCGGTGACGTCATCGACCCGCATTACCGCCAGGCGGTCACCGCGGCCGGGTCGGGTACGGTCGCCGCACTCGACGCCGAGCACTATCTTGCCGCGCTGGGCAACGAGAACGCCGCAGAGGCGCTGCTCGAGAACGAATTCGCGGTCGTCGACTGACGACTCGCGGCATCCGCTTCATCAAAAGGAGAACGCAATGACTGCACGTGCAGTGACCGAGGCCACCTTCGAGCAGGAGGTCCTGAAGAACGACAAGGCCGTACTCGTGGACTTCTGGGCCGAATGGTGCGGTCCCTGTCGCGCGGTGAGCCCGATCCTCGACCAGATCGCGACCGAGCACTCCGAGAAGCTCGACATCGTGAAGCTCAACGTCGACGAGAACCCCGGTCTCGCGATGAAGTACCAGATCACCGCGATTCCCGCGTTCAAGGTCTTCGAGAAGGGCGAGGTCGTCAAGACGGTCATCGGCGCCAAGCCGAAGCCCATGCTCGAGGCCGACCTCGCCGCCTACATCTCGTAGTCGGCGGTCGTTCTCATCTCAGACCCGTCCGGCGAAAGCCGGGCGGGTCTTTCGCGTACCACCGGGGCGCGGATGCCTCGGCGCATCCCCGGCGCCTGGGGCCCGAAGCCCAGCAACTAGCATGGAAATCCTGAGCAGAACGGAAACGAAGTGACCTCTGACGGCGTCCCCCAGCGGACCGGCAACAACCTCGACCCCTGGTATGCGAACTACGCCGAGCGTGCCGCCGGCCTCGCCGCCTCGGAGGTCCGAGCGCTGTTCGCCGTCGCCTCCCGTCCCGAGGTCGTGTCGCTCGCCGGGGGGATGCCGTTCGTCTCCGCGCTTCCCCAGGAGCTCATCGTGTCGTCGATGGAGCGCGTCATGCGCACCATGGGTCCGACCGCCCTGCAGTACGGGTCAGGACAGGGGATCCCCGAGTTGCGGGAGCAGATCCTCGACGTGATGGCGCTGGAGGGCATCCGGGGCTCCGTCGACAACGTCGTGACCGCGACCGGGTCGCAGCAGGCACTCGATCTCGTCGCGAAGCTCTTCATCGACCCGGGCGACGTCATCCTCGCCGAGTCCCCGAGCTACGTCGGAGCGCTCGGCGTCTTCCGCTCCTACCAGGCGAGCGTCGTGCACGTGGCGATGGACGAGGACGGGCTCATCCCCGAGGCATTGCGACAGACGATCGCACATCTCCGCGGACAGGGTCGACGCATCAAGTTCCTCTACACGATCCCGAACTTCCACAATCCGGCGGGGGTGACCCTCTCCGCGGAACGCCGTCCCGAGATCCTGGAGATCTGCCGCTCCAACGAGATCCTGATCCTCGAGGACAACCCCTACGGGCTGCTGCACTTCGACGAGCCCGCGCCGAACGCACTCCGGTCGCTCGACGAGCACGGCGTGATCTACCTCGGCTCGTTCTCGAAGACCCTGGCGCCCGGCTTCCGGGTGGGCTGGGCGCTCGCGCCGCATGCGATCCGCGAGAAGCTCATCCTTGCGGCCGAGTCGGCGATCCTCTCCCCGAGCTCCTTCAGCCAGCTCGTCGTCTCCGAGTACCTCTCCTCGACCGACTGGCGTGCGCAGATCGACACCTTCCGCGGCGTCTACCGCGAGCGGAAGGACGCGATGATCGACGCGTTGGGGGAGTACCTGCCTCAGCTCCGCTGGACGAATCCGAACGGCGGCTTCTACGTCTGGGTCACCATGCCCGATGTGCTGGACAGCAAGCAGATGCTGCCCAGGGCGGTGAAGGAGCTCGTCGCCTACACACCGGGGACGGCGTTCTTCGCCGACGGGCGCGGGCGCCACGCCATGCGGCTGTCGTTCTGCTATCCGACGCCCGATGCGATCCGCGTCGGCATCCGCCGCCTCGCGACGGTGGTGAACGGCGAGCTCGACCTGCTCGACACCTTCGCCGGCACCGGCTCCCTGCAACTGCCGCCCAGCGACGACGGCTTCGACTCCGCGCCGCCCTCCGACCTCAAGTAGTGGAGAACCCCTGATCATGACGGATTCCAGTGGTCTGTACGTCGTCGTCCTGGCCGGCGGCATCTCGCACGAGCGGGATGTCTCGCTGCGCTCGGGCCGACGCGTCGCCGACGCCCTGGCGGCAGCCGGTCATCGTGTCGAGCTTCGCGATCCCGACGCGGGGCTGCTTCCGTTCCTGGAAGCCGAGCGACCCGACGTGGTGTTCCCCGCGCTGCACGGGTCGAGCGGCGAAGACGGCTCCCTGCTCGATCTGCTCCGGGCCGTCGGCATCCCCGCGGTCGGATCCACGGGAGCGGCCGCGCGCCGGGCGTGGTCGAAGCCGGTTGCGACCTCCCTCGTCGCCGGGGCGGGCCTCACGACCCCCGAATCGATCGTGCTCTCGCACGAAGCCTTCCGCGAACTCGGCGCCTCCAGCGTGCTGCGGGCGGTGCGCAGTGCACTCGAGGGGGACCTCGTCGTCAAGCCGGGCTCGGGCGGCTCGGCGCAGGGCGTGACGATCGTGGCAGATCCCGACGACCTGGCGCGCGCGATGGTGGAGGCGTTCACGTACGACGACATCGCCGTCGTCGAACGTCGCATCGTCGGGACGGAACTCGCGGTCGGCGTGATCGACGATGGCGACGGTCCCCGGGCGCTCGTCCCGGTCGAGATCGAACCGGCGCACGGCGTCTACGGCTTCCAGGCTCGATACAACGCCGGCGAGACCACGTTCTACGCCCCGTCTCGCCTGAGCGACGAGGTGACGGCAGCCGCGGCAGCCGCGGCGGTCCTCGCGCATCGCACGCTCGGCCTTCGAGACCTCTCCCGAGTCGATTTCATCGTCGACGACGCGGGAACGCCCTGGTTCCTCGAGGCCAACGTGATCCCCGGGCTCAC
>JAPSJU010000094.1 GCA_031178025.1 Agromyces sp.
CGCCGGCAGGCGCGGGCGCGGCGCTCGGGATCTCGTCGTCGACGCGCACGTCGATGAAGAGCAGCCAGGGCTGGAAGACGAGGGCGGCCGCCACGGCGAGCACGACGGCGGTGCCGCCGCCGACCCACCACCACGCGCGTCCGCGCCGTCGTGGCGCCTGGGCGTCCGTCACCGCCGTCGTCGTCTCACGCATCGGGATCGAAGCCCGGGGCCCGGCCGTCGGCGGAGGCGTACTTCACGATGAGGCTGCAGTCCCTGGCTCCGTGGCCCTCGTCGATCAGCCGGGTGAACTGCGCGAGGGCGAGCTGCGCGGCGGGCAGCCGCAGGCCCGCCTCCGTCCCGGCGGCGAGCGCGAAGGAGAGGTCCTTGTCGGCGAGGGCGGCGCTGAACGTCGCGTCGTAGTTGCGGTTCGCCGGGCTCGTCGGCACGACACCCGGCGCCGGGTACCACGTGCGCAACGGCCACGAGTCCCCCGACGACACGGAGGCCACCTCGAAGAACCTCCGCGGATCGAGCCCGAGCGAGGCCGCGAGCTGTGCGCCCTCGGCCACCCCGAGCAGCGAGACGAAGAGCATGAGGTTGTTGGCCAGCTTGGCCGCGATGCCCATGGTGGGTCCGCCGAGCTCGAACACATGACCGGCCATGGGTTCGACGAGCACGGCCGCGGCAGAGGTCGCCTCCGCGTCGCCGCCGAGCATGAACGTGAGCGAGCCCGCCTCGGCGCCGGCGATGCCGCCGGAGATCGGCGAGTCGACGAAGCGGAACCCGCGATCCGTCGAGGTGTCGTGGCAGTACCGCGACGTCTCGACGTCGACCGTCGACGTGTCGAGCAGCAGCGCCGAGGAGGGCGCCGTCGCCCATACGCCCCCGTCGCTCCCGTACACCTCGCGCACGTGCTCGTTGCGGGGCAGCGACGTGAACACGGCATCGGCGCCGTCGACCGCCGCGCCGATCGACTCCACGACGTCGACGCCCCGGCCGGATGCCGCCGCTCGCGCCTCGGGCGTCACGTCCACCCCGCGCACGTCATGGCCCGCGGCGACGAGCTGACCCGCCATCGGCGCGCCCATATGGCCCAACCCGATCCACGCGATGGTCGCCATCGCCCCTCCCGACATCGTCGACGCGAGCGCGCTCGGTACGACCGAGGCGGCCGACCGCGACTCCACGATACGGGCGAGGCATCCGGCCGGCAACGACGACGCGGGGCGGCGCTCAGAACCGGATGACCTGCCGGATGGCGCCGCCGTCGGCGAGCGTGTCCATGGCGTGGTTCACCTCGTCGAGCGAGATGTGCGACGAGATGAGGGCCTCGACCGGCAGGCGGCCCGCGCGCCAGAGCTCGGCGTAGCGCGGGATGTCGCGTGACGGCACCGCCGATCCGAGGTAGCTGCCGACGATCGTGCGTGCCTCCGCCGTGATCGTGAGCGGCGAGACCCTGGCGAGCGCTGCGGCCGACGGGAGGCCGACGGTCACGGTCCGGCCGCCGGGCGCGGTGAGCGCGAACGCCGTCTCGAACGCGCGCGGATGCCCCGCGGCCTCGATCACGAGCGGCGCCCGCAACCCCGACGCAGCGGCCGCCTCGGGCGTCAGCGCGCGTGAGGCGCCGAGTTCGCGGGCCCGGTCGAGCTTCGCCGGCACTCCGTCGACGCCGATCACGCGACCGTGCTCGAGCGAGATCGCGGTGATGAGCGCCGCCATGCCGACCCCGCCGAGGCCGACCACGATGATGTCCTGCCCGGGTCGGGCGGCCCCCGCGTTCACGACCGCACCACCGCCCGTCAGCACCGCGCAGCCCAGCACGGCCGCCACGTCGGCCGGAATGTCGCGGCCGACGACGACGGCTGATCGGCGGTCGACCACCGCGTGCGTCGCGAATCCCGACACCCCGAGGTGGTGATGCACGGGAACGCCGTCGCGCCGCAGGCGGATGGCGCCTCCGAAGAGGGTGCCCGCCGCGTTCGCCGCCGATCCCGGCGTGCAGGGCATGACGCCGTCGGTGCGGCATCCGTCGCACGCGCCGCAGCGAGGGAGGAACGCCGTCACGATCCGGTCGCCCGCGGCGAAGCCCGCCGCCGATGCCGCCGTTCCGACCCGCTCCACGATGCCCGCCGCCTCGTGGCCGAGGAGCATCGGCACGGGCCGGGGGCGGTTCCCGTCGACGACGGAGAGGTCGGAATGGCAGACGCCCGCCGCCTCGATGCGCACGAGGAGCTCGTCGGGCCCCGGTGCATCGAGCTCGAGCTCGCCGATCACGAGCGGCGCCGAGGAGCGGAAGGGACGCGGACGGCCGAGTTCCCCGAGCACCGCGCCCGTGATGCGGCGGGCGCCGCTGTCGGCATCGGAGGTGACGGTCATCCTGGCTCCTCGTGGTCTCGAAGGGCGGCCCGTCGTGAAGGACGGGCCGCCCCGCAGCATCCCGGGGCTACCGCGCTTCGAGCGGCTCGACGAACTTCCGACGGTCGGCCGCGTCGACATCGCGGAGTGAGATGCCCACCGTCTCGCGGAGGGCGGCGACCGCGATGAGGGTCACTCCTGCGGCGAGGGCCAGGTAGATCGCGACCGGCACCCAGCTGCCGAAGCTCGAGAGCAGCATCGTGGCGATGATCGGCGCGAGCGAGCCCGCGACGATCGACGTGACCTGGTAGCCGAGCGAGACGCCCGAGTAGCGCATCCGCGTCGGGAACATCTCGGCCATGATGGCCGGCTGGCCCGCGTACATCAGCGCGTGCACCATGAGCCCGACGATGAGGACGCCGACGATGAGCCAGTCGTTCTTCGTGTCGAACAGCGGGAAGGCGACGAAGCCCCAGACCGCCGCCAGCACGGCACCGGTCGCGTAGACGCGTTTGCGGCCGAGGCGGTCGCTGAGGCGCCCGACCACCGGGATCACGAAGAAGTGCACGACGTGCGCGAAGAGGATGAGCGTGAGGATGGTCGAGGTGTCCATCCCGAGGTGCGCCGACATGTACGTGATCGAGAAGGTCACGACGAGGTAGTACATGATGTTCTCGCCGAAGCGCAGTCCCATGGCGGTGAAGACGCCGCGGGGGTACCGGCGCAGCACCTCGAAGACGCCGTACTGCACCTTCTTGGCAGCCTCGACCTCGGCCTGCGTCTCCTTGAAGATCGGCGCATCCGTGACCTTGGTGCGGATGTAGTACCCGACCGCGACGATGACGACGGAGAGCCAGAAGCCGATGCGCCACCCCCACGAGAGGAACGCCTCCTCGCTGAGCGTGCGGGAGAGCGCGAGGAGCACGACGGTCGCCAGCAGGTTGCCGGCGGGAACCGCCGCCTGCGGCCAGCTCGCCCAGAAGCCGCGTTCCCGGTCGGGCGAGTGCTCGGCCACCAGCAGCACCGCGCCGCCCCACTCGCCGCCGACCGCGAACCCCTGGAAGAAGCGCAGGACGATGAGCAGCATGGGTGCGGCGTAGCCGATCGCATCGAAGGTCGGCAGGCAGCCCATGAGGAAGGTCGTGACGCCGACGAGGATGATCGCGAGCTGCAGGAGCTTCTTGCGGCCGTACCGGTCGCCGAAGTGCCCGAAGACGATGCCGCCGAGCGGACGCGCGACGAAGCCCACCGCGTAGGTCAGGAAGGCCTTGATGATGTTGTCGAGCGGGTTGTCGCTCGCCGGGAAGAAGATGACGTTGAAGACGAGCGTCGCCGCGGTGGCGTAGAGGAAGAACTCGTACCACTCCACGATCGTGCCCGCCATGGATGCGGCGACGACCTTGCGGAGGCCGCTGTGCTCGGGCGACGTGGCGCCGGCTCTGCGGTCGCCCCCGCCGCGGGAGTCGGCGGTGCGGGGCGAGCCGGGGGTCGAGTTGTCGACAGCCATTGGCGACTACCTCCTTGTAGTTGGGGCGATCGGGAGGATCGCGGTCATGATTCTGTTCTGTGCAGCGGCGCGCGGCAATCGCCCATCCCGCACAGCCGGTGTGCATTCCTGCAGATCAGCTGCCGGGTCGGCCCCGCGGCGACATCGGGCGCGCGGCGACCTCCCGAGTCAGGCGAACCCCGCAGCGGTCTGTTCGAGCTCCGACGTCGGCCGCTCGCGCTGCGTGGCGATCGCCGTGCCCGCAGCGACGCACACGAGCACGATCGCGAGGATCTCGACGAGGGTGAAGGTCTCCGACAGGACCAGCCATCCGAACACCGCCGCGATCACCGGCGAGAAGCTCGTGATGATCGCGTAGAGCCTCGGCGTGATGCGCCGCAGGATGTACGTGTCGAGGCTGTAGGGCATCGCCGAGCAGAGCACGCCCACCCCGACCAGCAGGCCCACGACGCCCCAGTCGAGCGCGCCGGCGTCGAAGGTCGCGACGGCGAAGGGCAGGAGCAGGACGAGGCTCACCACACTCGCCACGGTGAGCCCCTCGAGGCCGGGGAGTCCCACCGCGACACGACGCGTGAGCAGGATGTACATCGCCCAGCTGACGGCTGCCATCAGCGCGAGGGCGATCCCCCACGGGTCGATCGCCGCGGCATCCGACGAGCCCGGCCCGATGAGCAGCACGACGCCGGCACCGGCGGCGAGCGCGCACAGGACGTCGAGCAGGCGTCGCGAGGTGGCGAGGGCGAGCGCGAGGGGCCCGAGGAACTCGATGGTCGCGGCGATGCCGAGACCGAGGCGGTGCACGGACTCGTAGAAGACCAGGTTCATGACGGCGAGCACGACCCCGAGCGCGACCGCCGGCCACAGCCGCTGCCACGTGAGTTCGGCACGCTTGGGCCGGTAGAACGGCAGCACCGCCGCGATCATCACGAGCTGGCGCACCGTCACCACGACGAACGTGCCCACCACCGGGATGACGAGTCCGGCGAGGGAGGATCCGAAGTTGATCGACACCTCGGTGCCCAGCTGGGTCGCGGCCCCGGCGAATCGCCGACGACGAGCCGTGGCGTCGGGCGCCGGGGTCTCCTGCTGCACGGTCCGACGATACGGGACCATGCCGTCGCGTCAGAGCAGGATGTCGTCGGACGCCTCGAGCCGGTGCCACCCACGCGCCGCCACGGTCGGCGGCATCCGGTCGGCGGCCGCGAGATCGGGCATCGCGAGTCCAGTGAGCGAGGCGATCTCGGCGATCGGCACCTGGAAGGTGCGGAACGGCCCGAGCGGCGGCGGCGCACCCGGTGCCGGCGCCGCGAGCTCGCTCGTGTCGACGAGCGGCGACTGGTCGACGACGAAGCCGACGGCAGCGAGTCCGCCCTCGCCGCTCCACGCGGCGATCTTCCAGAACCGGAGCGGCACGCGGATGCCGCGGTACGGCGGATCGCCATCGCCGAGCACGGGTGCGGTGTAGACGCTCAGCCGTTGCCGGTGCGCCCGGGCGTGCTCGAGCACGTGGTCCTCGAGACCCAGCCAGAGCTGCTTCGACTGGTTGAAGCCGGAAGCCTGCGGCGCCGCGTTCGGGTACCGGAAGGTGTCGGCGTTCGCGCGCGCGGCCACCTCGGCACTGCCCCACACCGGGTCGCGCCGGCGCACGAGGTGCCCCCGGTCGAGGTCGTTGCGCGCATAGATCTCGGGCCCCGTCTGCCAGTCGGCGGGAATGCGCTCATCGAGCCGCCAATCGTCATCGCGACCGAGCTCGACGAGCTCGGCGCCGTCGACGTTCACGCCCGTCACGCGCGCGAGTCGCCGCACCGTGTCGAGCACCACCGAGAAGTGCAGGTAGTCGAGGATGACGATGCCGTCGTGCTCGGCGGGCGACGCGGCATCCCGACCGCCGATTCGCGGCATCGCCGCATCCACCCCGAGGAACTGCGCGTCGAAACCCATGCTCCACACTCGACCACGGACCGCCGACAACGGCGACCAATCCGAATCCGCCTCCGCTGCGAACCACTTCCAAGCGGCGCATTCGCGCCCTGGACTCGGAGGCCGGCATCATGGCAGGGACATCCAGCACGAAGCGGCTCTGGACGTGGAGCGCCGTGGCCGGCGTCGTGAGCGCCGGCGCCTTCCTCGCCGTCGCCGAACTCGTCGCCCTGGTCGTCGCACGGGAGGGCAGCCCCATCCTCGCGGTGGGCTCCTTCGTCATCGACATCGTGCCCCGGCCCCTCAAGGAATTCGCGATCACCACGTTCGGCGAGTACGACAAGCCGGCGCTGCTGCTCGGCCTGGCCTTCGCCGTGATCGTCGCCGCCGCGATCTCCGGCCTCCTGCAATACCTGCGCCCTCCGCTCGGCGTCGTCGCACTGGGCGTCGCCGGAGGCCTCTCGCTCGCGGCGATCGTCACGCGCGCAGGCGCGACTCCGCTCGCCTTCCTCCCGCCCGTCGCCGGCACCATCGTCGGCGCGGTGCTGCTCATCCTGCTGGCCCGGCGCATCCGCGGCTGGCGGGCGGGCCTTGCCGACGCCGGCGCGAGCAGCGATCGCCCGAGCGTGTCGGTCGATCGGCGCGCGTTCTTCCGCCTCGCGGGCATCGCGGGGGCGTCGGCGATCATCGTCGGCGTGGGTGCGCGGGTCGTCAATGCGACGACCTCGTCGATCGCCGCGGTACGGAAGGCGCTCACGCTGCCCGCACCGGCCACGGAGGTCGTGGTCCCCGCCGGAGCGCAGTTCGACATCCCCGGCATCTCGCCCCTCTTCACGTCGAACCGCGAGTTCTATCGGGTCGACACCGCGCTCACGGTGCCGTCGGTGGATCCGGCGAACTGGCGGCTGATCGTCGACGGCATGGTCGATCGACGCATCGAGTTGAGCTTCGACGATCTCATCGGCATGGGACTCGACGAGTACGCCATCACGCTGACCTGCGTGTCGAACGAGGTCGGCGGCGAGCTGGTCGGCACCGCGAAGTGGCTCGGCATCCCGGTGCGGGACGTCCT
This sequence comes from Agromyces sp., assembly GCA_031178025.1. GTDB lineage: Bacteria > Actinomycetota > Actinomycetes > Actinomycetales > Microbacteriaceae > Agromyces. Next base: position 6,837 of record JAPSJU010000094.1, read on the forward strand.
GCGCCAGGCCGCGCCGGCCGCAGGGGCCGACATGGTGCTCTCGCGGAGCGTCGACGGCTTCACCGCGTCCACGCCACTCGAGGCGCTCACCGACGACGGGCTCGACGCGATCCTCGCAGTCGGCATGAACGGCGAGCCGCTGCCGCTCGAGCACGGCTTCCCGGTGCGCATGGTCGTGCCGGGCCTGTACGGCTACGTCTCGGCGACGAAATGGCTGACCGAGTTGAAGGTCACCACGTTCGAGGCCGACGAGGCCTACTGGACCCCTCGCGGCTACAGCGCGAAAGCGCCGATCAAGCTCTCGTCGCGCATCGACAGCCCTCGTATCGACAGGATGCTCGAGGCGGGGCCGACGAAGATCGCCGGCGTCGCGTGGGCCCAGTCGGTGGGCATCGAGCGCGTCGAGGTGCAGGTCGACGACGGGGCGTGGCAGCCGGCCACCGTGTCGACGCCGATCAACCGCGACACGTGGGTCCAGTGGTACCTCGATTGGGATGCGACGCCGGGCTCCCACTACGTGGCGGTACGGGCGACCGACCGGAACGGGATGCTGCAGATCCAGGAGCGTGCGCCCATCGCTCCCGACGGGTCGACGGGGTGGCAGCGCACCCTGCT
>JAPSJU010000434.1 GCA_031178025.1 Agromyces sp.
GCGGACTGCACGATCTGGTCGACGAAGTCGTTGAGTTGCGCCTCCGTGATGTGGAACGGCCCCTCGAGCAGCCAGACGCGGAACTCCTCCCATCGGACGACGGCCTGCGACATGACGCCGTCGAACCCGCGGATGATCTGCGTGATGCCGAGCGTGAGGAGCCCGCCGACGACGACGAGCGCCGAGAGCATCGCGACCGTGATGGCCAGCCACTTCGGCCACCGGTTGCGTTGCAGCACCTGGGAGAAGGGAACGAGCAGCGCGCCGAGCAGGACGGCGACGAGGATGGGGATGACGATGAGGCGCAACTGGATGATGAGGAAGACGACGACCGCCAGGACGCCGCCGACGAGGAGCAGCCTCCACGACCAGGCGGCGGCGATGCGCATCCCGTAGGGGACCGAGTCGCTGGCATCCGCCGGCGCGCCGGCCGTGCCCTTGTCGCGCGTGCGGGTGAACCTGCCGCGAGCCTGCCCCGTCGACTCCGTCATCGCTCCAGTCTAGGACCGGGGTATGCACGGCACGGCATGGAGTGCACGGATGTCACCGGCGGCGGATATCCTCGCACTCACCATGGTCGACACCGTCAGTCCCGCCCTCGCTCGTCGCATCGCCCTCGCGGCCCAGGGCTTCGGACGCCCGATTCCCGAGCAAGCCGGCGTACGTCGGCTGAGCGGCATGCTCGACCGCCTGCACCTGCTGCAGATCGACTCGGTCAACGTCTTCGAGCGCAGTCACTACCTGCCCGCATTCAGCCGACTGGGCGCGTACGATCGTGCGCAGCTCGACGGCCTCGTCATGGGCGGACGACGGGGTCGGATGCTCGAGTACTGGGCGCACGAGGCATCCTTCATCCCCCGCGAACTCTGGGGGCACTTCGAGTTCCGCCGCGAGGAGTACCGCCGGCGCGGCAACGCGTGGGGCTGGGTCGCCGACAACCGCGCGCTCGCCGGGTGGCTGGGCGGCGAGCTCGAGGCGAACGGGCCGATGCCGGCGAGCGCCATCGAGCACGACGCGAACGAACGTCGCGGTCCGTGGTGGGGCTGGTCCGACGTCAAGCGCACGCTCGAGTGGATGTTCCGCATCGGCGAGGTGGTGTGCGTCGAGCGACGTCGCTTCGAACGGGTGTACGCCCTTCCCGATCAGGCGCTCCCCGCCGAGCTCCTCGAGGCCCCGCCGAGTGAGGCCGACGCGGTGCGCGAGCTCGTCGCGCGGGCGGCATCCGCCCTCGGCATCGGCACCGAGGCCGACCTTGCCGACTACTGGCGCATGAAGCGGGTCCAGGTCAAGCCCGCGGTCCGTGACCTCGAAGACGCCGGAGTCCTCGTGCCCGTCGAGGTACCCGGCTGGACCACCGGCGGGCGACCCACGCCCACGTGGATCCACCGTGACGCGCGTCGGCCGCGTCGCATCGAGGCGACGGCCGTGCTGTCGCCGTTCGACCCGGTCGTATGGTTCCGGCCGCGCACCGAGCGCCTGTTCGACTTCCACTACCGCATCGAGATCTACACGCCCGAGGCCGATCGCAAGTTCGGGTACTACTCGCTGCCCATCCTCATCGACGACGACGTCGTCGGCCGCGTCGACCTCAAGAGCGATCGGAAGGCCGGCGTCCTGCGGGTGCAGTCGGCGTGGGCCGAGCCGACCGCGCCGGCGGACACCG
>JAPSJU010000435.1 GCA_031178025.1 Agromyces sp.
GCCTCGATGCCGACGGCGCGCGAGAACTCGAACTCGTTCAGGAGCGCCGCGCCGTCATCACCGCGCTCGCCCGGCGACACGGCGGCAGTCTCGACGAGGTGCTCGAGTTCCGGCGAACGGGCGGACTCCGCCTCGTCGAGCTCGAGAGCGACGACGACCGCATCCACGCGCTCGAGGAGTCCGTCGCGCGACTCGCCGATGACGTCGAGCGGCTCGCCGGTGTCCTGAGCGCGCTGCGCGCCGATGCCGCGGAGCGTCTGGCGGCCGCGGTCACCGCCGAGCTCGCGGCGCTCGCGATGCCCGACGCGCGACTCGCCGTGAGCGTGGACTCCTCGCATGAACCGGCCTCGCACGGCCGGGACCAGGTCGCCATCCTGCTGCAGCCGCACCCCGGCGCGGAGCCCCGCCCCGTCTCGCGTGGCGCATCCGGCGGGGAACTCTCGCGAGTCATGCTCGCGATCGAGGTGGTCATCGCTGGCAGCGATCCCGTGCCGACCTTCGTGTTCGACGAGGTCGATGCGGGCGTCGGCGGTGCCGCCGCGATCGAGATCGGGCGGCGGCTGGCGAAGCTCGCGGAGCGCTCGCAGGTGATCGTCGTGACGCACCTCGCACAGGTCGCAGCCTTCGCCACGAACCACCTCAGCGTCGTGAAGGGCACCGACGGGCATGTGACCTCGTCGAGCGTGCGGCAGCTGACGGGGGCCGAGCGGGAGGCCGAGATGGCACGCCTCCTGTCGGGATTGACCGACTCGGAGAGCGGACTCGCGCACGCGAGGGAGTTGTTGGAGATCGCCTCGGATCGCGCGGCGTGAGGTTCGCGGCCCTCGGCCGCAATGAGGCGGCGCCGAGGGGCGGCGCAGAAGAAGGGGAAGCGCGTGGGGCATGTCGGCGTGGGTGACGGCGAACGTGGGTTAGACTATAAGCCCGTGGTGGATGAACGCGGCAGAGCTGTTTCGAGCACAGACATTTCAGACGACACGACCAAGCACATCTTCGTGACCGGTGGTGTCGTTTCTTCATTGGGCAAGGGACTCACGGCAGCGAGTCTCGGCAATCTCCTGACGGCCAGAGGTCTGCGGGTCGTCATGCAGAAGCTCGATCCCTACCTCAACGTCGACCCGGGAACGATGAACCCGTTCCAGCACGGCGAGGTCTTCGTGACGGACGACGGGGCCGAGACCGATCTCGACATCGGGCACTACGAGCGGTTCCTCGACATCAACCTGAGCCAGGCGGCGAACGTCACCACGGGCCAGATCTACTCCACCGTCATCGCCAAGGAGCGTCGGGGCGAGTACCTCGGCGACACCGTGCAGGTGATCCCGCACATCACCGACGAGATCAAGCGCCGGATGCGCCTGCAGGCCACCGAGACGCCGAAGCCCGACGTGATCATCACCGAGATCGGCGGTACCGTCGGCGACATCGAGTCGCAGCCGTTCATCGAATCCGCCCGCCAGGTGCGCCACGAACTCGGCCGCAAGAACGTGTTCTTCGTCCACGTCTCGCTCGTCCCCTTCATGGGCGCCTCGGGCGAGCAGAAGACGAAGCCCACCCAGCACTCGGTGGCGGCGCTCCGCTCGATCGGTATCCAGCCCGACGCGCTCGTGCTGCGCAGCGACCGACCCGTCACGGAGTCGAACAAGCGCAAGATCG
>JAPSJU010000436.1 GCA_031178025.1 Agromyces sp.
GTCTGCGTGAAGTGGATGTCGACGAGCGGGTAGCGCCGGCGCACGCGCTCGAGCAGGGTCGGCACGTCGACGACGCCGAGGCACTGCTCGGCGCCGACCCGCAGCTGGCCGGCGAGCTCGTGCGTCGCGCGCACCACGGCGTCGCGGCCGGCGTCGGCCTGCTCGAGCATGGCGCGGGCGAAGGGGAGCAGCGCGAGTCCGGCGTCGGTGGGCTCGACCCGGCGCGTGGTGCGGGCGAAGAGGGTCGTGCCGAGCTCCTCCTCCAGGCTGCGGATCGCCGCGGAGAGCCCCGACTGCGAGACCCGGCAGACGGCGGCGGCCCGGGTGAACTGCTGCTCGTCGGCGAGGGCGACGACGTACTCCATCTGCCGAAGATCCATTGATCGATTCCGCTTCTCAATCGCATGAGTTGTAGTTGTTGGACTTCTAGCTTGGGCCTGCCTAGGGTGAAACGCAACCCACACGACAGGAAGGTCCATCCGTGCAGCAGCGAACCATCGGATCCCGCAGCGTCAGCGCGATCGGCCTCGGCGGCATGCCGATGTCGATCGAGGGACGGCCCGACGAGGCCCGGTCGGTCTCGGCGATCCACGCGGCGCTCGACGCCGGCGTCACGTTCATCGACACGGCGGACTCGTACCACCTGCTCGCCGACGAGGTCGGGCACAACGAGGAGCTCATCGCCCGCGCGCTCCGCTCCTACGGCGGCGACACCTCGGCAGTGCTCGTCGCCACGAAGGGCGGCCACCTGCGCCCGGGCGACGGCACCTGGACGCAGGACGGACGCCCCGAGTACCTCAAGGAGGCGGCCAAGGCGTCGGCCCGCCGGCTCGGCGTCGAGGCGATCGGGCTCTACCAGTTCCACCGCCCGGACCCGAGCGTGCCCTACGCCGACTCGGTGGGGGCGATCCGCGAGCTCCTCGACGAGGGCGTGATCGAGATGGCCGGCATCTCCAACGCGAACATCGCGCAGATCGACGAGGCGAACGAGATCCTCGGCGGACGACTCGTCTCGGTGCAGAACCAGTTCTCGCCCGCGTTCCGCTCGAGCCGCGGCGAGCTGCACCACTGCGCCGAGCTCGGCATCGCGTTCCTGCCCTGGTCGCCGCTCGGCGGCATCCGCCGCGCCGGTGACATGGGACAGCGGCACTCGGCCTTCCAGGAGGTCGCCGACGCGCACGGCGTGAGCCCGCAGCAGGTCGCGCTCGCGTGGCAGCTCTCGCTCGCGCCGGTCGTCATCCCCATTCCCGGCGCCTCCCGCCCCGAGAGCATCCGCGACTCCGTGCGCGCCGTCGAGCTCGTGCTCAGCGCCGACGAGCTCGACGAGCTCGACGAGCTCGCCCAGGCCGCCTGATCCGACGCCACCCAGGAGAGAGCATCCCGTGAAGACCTTCACCCTGCCCGGAACCGAGATCACCGCCCCCAACGTCGTGCTGGGGCTCATGCGCATCACCGACAAGTCCGATGACGAGATCCGGGAGCTCGTGCGCGCCGCGCGCGACGCCGGCATCGACTTCATCGACCATGCCGACATCTACGGTCGGGAACTGCACGAGTGCGAGCGCCGGTTCGCCGAGGCCATGCGACTCTCGCCCGCGGAACGTGCCGAGTTCACGATCCAGTCGAAGGCCGGCATCGTGCGCAACGGCCC
>JAPSJU010000095.1 GCA_031178025.1 Agromyces sp.
CACGTGGGCGCCCTCTTCGAGGCCCTCGACGCTGACCGAGACGTTCTCGGGGATGTGGGTCGCCTCGACCGACAGGCGCAGCACGTGCAGCTCCTGGTCGACGGAGGTGCCCGGGTAGCTCTCGCCCTCGACGTGGATCGGGACCTCGACCTCGACCTTCTCACCCTTGCGGACGACGATGAGGTCGAGGTGCTCGATGACCTGGCGCACCGGGTCGCGCTGCACGTCCTTCACGAGCACCAGCTGGCTCTTGCCCGCGATGTCGAGGTCGATGATGGCGTTCGCACGCCGGATGATCAGCGCGGTCTGGTGACCGGGCAGGGTCACGTGCTGCGGCTCGCCGCCGTGACCGTAGATGACGGCCGGGATCTTGCCCGCGGCGCGGATCTTGCGGGCTGCGCCCTTGCCGAAGGAGTCGCGGGCCTCCGCGACGACCTTGTTGTCTTCTGCCATGGTGGTTCTCCTTGCGGGCTCGCGGCCCAGATCGTGTGTCTGTCGTCAACTCGAACGCATGCGAGCGTGAGGAATAGCCATGAGCCGCTTCCACCGCGTCGATCACGGATGCCGCGTCCGAGTGAACCCGGAGCGCCGACATCCCTCGCCGAAGTCCAATGGACGAGTCTACAACGCTTTGAGGCGTGCGCGCAGCGCTCATGTCGACGAGGCCGCCGAGGACGACAGGCGATGGACCCGGTCCTCGCCACGCCAACATCCGGCAACCGATTGACGGGCCCGGCGCACCAACGGCTCAATGAAGCCACGGCGGAGTGCAGCGTTGCACTCATTCGACGCCGAATATGGAGGAGACTGCCATGCGCAGATCGTCATGCCGGACACTCATACCAGGCTCACTCACCGCCGCCGCACTCGTCCTCTCACTTTCGATGGCGAGTGTCAGTGCCGCCGCAGTCGCACCCCCGCACGACGAGAACAACGCAGGCGGCAACCAGCCGCCGTCGCACTCGACAGCGCCGAACAGGGCCCCCGTCGTCGAGTCCCACGTCAAGGACGTGATCAAGGTCAAGGGAAGGGAGTTCCGCGACCTGAACGACAACGGCTCGCTCGACCCGTATGAGGACTGGAGGCTCTCGGATGAGGACCGCGCAGCCGACCTCCTGTCGCGGATGACGCTCGAGGAGAAGGCGGGGCTGATGCAGATCGCGTCACTCCGAGCCACCGCACCACAGCTCATCCAGGATGCGTCCATCACGCACCTGATCATCCGAGACAATCTCACGGCGTACGAGCTCGCCGCCCGGGCGAACTCCTTGCAGGAGATCGCGGAGGGGACCCGACTCGGCATCCCGGTGGTGTTCACCTCCAACCCCCGCAACCACGTCAACCCTGATCTCGAGTTCGGGATCTCCGAGGCAGCCGGCCAGTTCTCGACCTGGCCGGGGACGCTGGGCCTGGCCGCGACGAACGACATCGAGCTGATTCGCGACTTCGCCGAGATCGCGCAGGAGGAGTGGCGTTCGTCCGGCATTCAGAAGACCTACGGCTATCAGATCGAAACAGCGACCGAGCCTCGCTGGCGACGGGTCAACGGCACATTCGGTGAGAGCCCCGAACTCAATGCCGCGATCGCAGAGCAGCTCGTACTCGGTTTCCAGGGAGCGGAGTTGAGCAACGAGAGCGTGGCCCAGACGGTCAAGCACTTCCCCGGCGACGGCGCGGTGCTCCGCGGGCTCGACCCGCACAACGAAGCCGGCAAGTGGGCCGTCTACCCGACGCCGGGAAGCCTGCAGGACTACCAGCTCCCCCCGTTCCAGGCGGCGATCGACGCCGGAGCGAGCTCCGTCATGTCCTACTACAACGTGCCGAGCAACGCGATGAGTGCCCAGCAGCTGGACATGGAGGACTGGTACGCGCCCGGTCAGCAGTTCGAAGAGGTGGCAGGCGCCTACAACGAGGCCATCCTGACCGGCCTGCTCCGTGACCGGATGGGCTTCACCGGGTACGTCAACAGCGACAGCGGCATCCTGACGTCGCGGGCGTTCGGCGTCGAGAACCTCACCACCGCCGAGCGTTTCACCAAGGCGGTGCGTGCCGGAACCAGTCTGTTCTCGGACAACAGCGACCCGTCGGGCCTCATCGAGGCGGTCGAGACGGGACTGCTCGCCGAAGCCGAGCTGAACCCGTCAGTGCAGCTGCTGCTCGAGGAGGTCTTCGCACTCGGCCTGTTCGAGGACCCCTACGTCGACCCCGCCCTCGCCCAGCAGGTCGCGGACGACCCCGAGTCCCAGGCTCGGGCAGACGAGGCGCACCGCAAGTCGATCGTGCTGATGCGCAATGACCAGCAGGCGCTTCCGATCACCGATTCGGATACCGCCACGACGAAGCTGTTCGTCGAGGTCGTCACGCGCCAGGACGGCATCGAGCAGACAGCGGCGCTCAAGGAGCTCATCGCGGAGCACGATCCGTCGCTGCAGCTCGTCGACACGCTCGAGGAAGCCACCGCTGCGCTCGTCTGGGTGCGGCCGAATGTGTTCGAGTACCCCGACAACTCGACCGTCGAGATCGAGCTCGGCGAGCTGACCGGAGTCGATGTCGAGCGCGTGCAGCATATCGAGGCCACCGTGCCGACGATCCTCGCGGTCAACCTCGGCAACCCGTGGGTGATGAACGCGATCGAGCCCGGTGCCGCTGCCGTCGTCGGCACGTTCAACGTCAAGGCGGAGGCGCTGCTGGAGGTCGTTCGTGGGAAGTTCAATCCGACCGGCGAACTTCCGATCAGCATCCCCGCCGACCAGGAGGCGGTCGAGCAGAACGCGTCCGACGTTCCGGGGTACGCCGAGTCGTTCGACTACAGCTATGTCAATGCGGCCGGGGACGCCTACACCTTCGGGTTCGGGCTGACCTACACCGAATAGCCGAGCCGGGTCGCGCCCTCGATCGGCCTCAACCCACGAGAAACGGACGCACCTCGGCACGACGAAGCACATATGGTCGCTCTCCGGAGCTCACCTTCCAGGCTGGCCGCGCACCTCGCGGCCAGCCTGGCCCCATGCGTGCCGCGACCGCTGTGGCGGCCGCTGGAGGGCCCGGATCCGAACAACCGTGAGTGATTCCCGTCGAACGAGCAGGCGTCGACATGCTCAGGACGTCACCCGCCCTCGTCGCTTCGCACGATCGTCGACATCCGACCGGCATGCGGCGATTCATCCGGCGGCCGATGTGCCCCCGGTGAGGCGTGCGACCGCATCAGCGAGGATCGCGTCGACTGGGCGGTCGATGTCGACGACGAAGCCGGGCTCGTCCGGACCGAGCGTTTCGAGGTCGGCGAGTTGCGAGTCCATGAGGCTGACCGGCATGAAATGGCCTGTGCGTCCCTCCGTACGAGCGAGGAGTACATCGCGTGCTCCGTGAAGGTGCACGAAACGAACTTCCTTCGCACGCGAGCGGATGACGTCCCGGTAGCGACGCTTCAGCGCCGAGCACGCGAGGACCAGCCCGGTGCCGGCGTCAGTCGCTTCAGCAGCCGCTGCACCGACTGCTTCGAGCCAAGGCCGGCGATCATCGTCGTCGAGCGGGATCCCCGAGGCCATCTTCTCGACGTTCTCGAGCGGGTGCAGTTGGTCGGCATCGGCGAAGGGAACACCGAGGTCACGCGCGAGGAGGGCACCGATGGTCGATTTCCCTGCGCCGGATACGCCCATGACCACGACGACCGGCGGCCCTGATTCCATGTGGCCAGTATCCACCAACCGAGGGCGACACGCGGTCGCGCTCGCGGCGCGCCATTCAGCAGCAGCCGTTGACGCGGGTCAGGGCACGACCAAGCCGAGCGCGGTCGGCAACCACAACGACACAGCCGGGACGAACGCCACGATGAACAGCGCGATGCAGAGGGCCCAGAAGAACGGCCAGAGGCGTCCGATCACGGATTCGACGCGGACGTTGCCGACGCGTGCCGCGACGAAGAGGTTGTTCCCGATCGGCGGCGAGATGTTGCCCAGGCACATGTTGAAGACCATCATCGCGCCGAAGTGGATCGGGCTGACTCCGAGAGCGGTGACCACCGGCAGGAAGATCGGCGTGAAGATCAGGATCGCCGGAGTGGGGTCCATCACGGTGCCGGCGAGCAGAAGGACGATCATGATGACGACCAGGATGATCGCCACGTTGTCGGTCAGGCCGAGGAGGCCTGCCGTGACCAGCTGGGGGATCTGGGCGAAGGCGAGCACATAGCCGAGGATGCCCGAGACCCCGATCAGCAGCATGATGATGCCGGTCACCTTCGAGGCCTCGAGGATGATCTTCGGGAGTGCCTTCAGCGACAGCGTGCGCTGAAGGAGGCCCAGCGTGAACGAGTAGAGCACGGCGATCACGGCCGATTCCGTCGCGGTGAACACACCGGTGAGGATGCCGCCGATCACCACGACGATCATGAGCAGCGCGGGCAACGCCTTCAGGAAGACGATCAGCGCCTGCCGCAACGTCGGTCGCGGCCCGGTGGCGCGCAGTTCGGGGTGCTTGCGGGCGTAGAGGGCGACCACGATGATGCAGACGAGCGCCCAGAGGAGCCCCGGGCCGACGCCCGCCATGAACAGCGCGGCGATCGAGGTGCTCGACACCAGGGAATAGACGATGAAGGTGTTGCTCGGGGGAATCAGCATCCCGGCCGGGGAGGCGGCGGCGTTCACCGCAGCCGAGAACGCAGGATCGTAGCGATCCTGTCGCATCCGAGGTGCCAGCACGGTGCCGACCGCGGCAGCCGAGGCGACAGACGCTCCTGAGACGGAACCGAACATGGCGTTCGCGACGACCGTCGTCTGGGCCAACGAGGCCGGGAGCCGGCCCGCGACCACGAGTGCGAGGTCGATGAGTCTCGATGCGATGCCACCCGTGTTCATCAGGCCACCGGCGAGGATGAAGAACGGTATCGCGAGCAGGGCGAACGAATTGCTCGCGGCGAAGATGCGCTGTGCGCCGGTGAGCGATGCGCCTTCCCAGTCGAGGAGGATGACGATGGCGAGGACCGATGGCAGCCCCATGGCCACCGCGACGGGGAGGCCCATCGCGATGCCGAGGGCGATACCGCCGATGAGCACGACGCCGGCGATGATGGTGATGGAATCCATGACCTAGATCGCCTCCGCGTTCTCATCGAACTCGGGCACGGGCTTCTCGACGCCGGCGAGGATGCCCAGCATGTGGGCCAGGGAGAAGAAGAGGATGACGAACCCGGCGATCGGAAGCACGAGGAAGACCTGGCCGACGCTCAGCGGGAGGGTCGAGATGTCCTGGCCCCAAGCGTTCTCCGCGACGCGTGAGCCGCCGATGATGAAGACGAACACCGTGAAGAACATGACGAGCAGTTCGATGACGACACCCATGACCTTCTGGAGAGGGATGCTGAGCTTCTCGATCAGGATCTCGACGGCGATGTGACCGCGCTCCGAGAAGACGTACGCAGCGGCCAGGACCGCCAGCACGACGAACGTGTAGCGAGCAGCCTCCTCCGTCCACGGTGCGGAGTCGTTGAGGACCTCGCGGGTGAAGACCTGCCACGAGACGATCACGACGAGTCCCACGAAGGCGATGATGCACAGAACGGCGAGCGCCCTGTCGAGGAATCGACGGACGACACCGAGCACGGCGAGCAGGCGGACCCAGCGAACCGGTCCGGACGATCCTGCGTGCCCGGTATCGGCGGTCGGGTCTTCCGTCGGCGAATCTCCGTCGGGATCCGGTGGTGGGGTGTTCACGTTGGCCTCCGTTGAGTCCCGGTAGGGGCTTGGATCAGGTGCTGCCACGACTCCGGGCGGCTCGTGCGAGGGCGCCGGCGGTCGTCGACCGACAGCGCCCTCGTCGGTGGGTGCGGAGAGCCTACTCCGCTGTCGCCCGGATGGCGTCGTAGAGCGCCTGCTGCGAGTCCGAGGTGATGAACTCGTCGAGCAGCGGCGTGAGGGCGTCGACGAATGCCTCGCTGTCGACTTCCTCGAACGTCGCGCCGCCCTCCTCGGCACCGGTGATGGCCTTCTCGGTCTCCGAGTTCCACAGCTCGGTGTGCTGCTCCCAGGCCGCCGTCCAGCCCTCGTCGAATGCAGCGCGATCGGCGTCCGACATGCTCTCGAGCGTGTCCGTGTTGATGATGAGGAAATCGGCACCGATCAGGTGGCGAGTGTACGAGAAGAACGGCGCGACCTCGTAGTGCTTCTGTGTGAAGTACGAGATCTCGTTGTTCTCGGCACCGTCGATCACGCCTCCCTGCAGCCCCGTGTAGACCTCGGAGAACGCCATCGGAGTGGGGGAAGCGCCGAGCGCGTTGATCATCCCGATGAAGACCGGGCTCTCCTGCACGCGGATCTTCTTGCCCTCCAGACCATCGGGCGTGTCCGCGATCTTGTCCTTGAGGTAGACGCTCCGAGCGCCCTGGGTGAGTCCGCCGACGACCGTGATGCTGTCGCTCTCCTCGAGCGAGGCGTAGACGTCTCCGACGACCTCTTCGTCGCTCAGCACCGACATCTGGTGTTCGATCGAGTCGAAGACCGTCGGGAGGCTGAAGACGACGAAGTCGTCGTTGACATTCTCGAGCTGAGGAGCCGAGACGATCGCGAGATCGATCACGCCGTCCTTCACCGACTGGATGTACTCGGCCTGGTCCCCGAGCTGGGAGTCGGGGTAGACCTCGATGTTCCAGCGACCGTCGGTCGCTTCGGCGAGGTCCTCGCCGAAGGCCTCCAGCGCGATGAACGAGGGGTGCGTCTGGGCCTGGTTGAGGGCGAGTTTCATCGTCGTCGGCTCGACGCTCTCGGCTGAAGCGTCGCCGCCGCCGTCTCCGCCCCCGGTGCCGCCGCTGCATGCGGCGAGCGCGAGAGCCGCGATCGCGGTGGTCGCGATGAACGCGATTCGGGTCGATTTCCGCATGATGTTCTCCTTCGAACGCTGTACAGGACGCAGGCCGAGCGCCGGCCGGACCATGGAGGGATGCTGCGCTGTGAGCAGGTTCCGTCCGTTCCGGTCCTCGCCGATCGGTGATGGGTTTGGATCAGAACGGAGCGCCGTGACTCCGTTCCGAGCTACATTCACTCACTGAGCGCGACCTCATGGCAACCAGTTGCCATGGGTTGCCTCGCGGGCTCCGCATGCCCGCGTTCGAAGCACTCTGAACGGGATGCCCGACCCCGTCGCGGCCATCCGGCTCATGCCGGCGTGCCATGGGAGGCGGTCTCGGGATGCACGCCGTTCGGCCAGTGTTGGCGGGGATTCGCGGGGCCGGTGGACATGCGCACCACGAGCTGTGCTGGAAGCAGGGCCGTCTTCAGCGGCCCCCGCGAGACGGACCTCTGCCGGATGGTCGGATCGCGCAGCTCGTTGAGGAGCGTTGCCACGGCAACGGCTCCGAGCTGCCGGAGTGGTGCTGCGACCGTGGTGAGCTGAGGAGT
>JAPSJU010000002.1 GCA_031178025.1 Agromyces sp.
GATCACGCCACGGGCGGCGACGGCGAGTGCGAAGCACACCTGGTTCTCGAGGGCGAGCAGGTCGTCGGCCGCCGCCGTGGCGGCGCGGGTCGAAGCGGTCTCGTCCATGGCTCCAGTATGCATCGCGGTCGAATGGTTCGTGCACGAATCGCATCGCCGTCCCGGCTCCTGCTTCAGCTCCGGCTTCGGCTTCGGCCTCAGGCGAGTATCGCGAGCCGACGGCTGATCCAGCGCGCGTACTCGACCCACGGGTCGTCGATCCCCGCTCGGAGCTCGGCGACGTGCTCCGTCAGCGCGTCATGCAGGGCGAACCACTCGGTCCGCGGGAACCGGTGCGCGCCGAACTGGCGGTGCCGACGCTGCTCGAGGGCTCGTCCGCCGCGTTCGAAGGCGAGCACCTCCTCGTGGGGGATGCTCGCAAGCCGCAGTCGGGGGTTCGCCGACGTTCCGATCTTCACCTGGTCGCGATATCGCACGTAGTAGACGACCTCCACCCTGGGCAGCGCGAGCTCGCCGTCCGGCACGTCGCCGAGCCGCCACTCGCACTCGGCGCACGCCCAGCCCGAGGGGTAGCGCACCCCGACGCGACACCCGCAGGCGAGACACGCTCGCGGCGCGAGGTCGACCACGCCGGATTCGCGGGTCACCCAGTCGGACGCGACGAGGAGGTGCTCACGGCACAGCGGCAGCGGCGCGCCCTCGGCCGTCGCGGCGGGGCATCGCGCCTCGTCGTCGAGCATGATGACGCATCGCGTTCCGCCCATTGATGCAGGGTAGCCCGGGCTGCCGACAGCGCACCGCGGGGACGACGCGCACGCACGCCGACGGGATCGGGCGTCAAGCCCCTGTTCCGCGCCGTCCCGTGCTCGTACCGTCGCAGCATGGATGACGAGGGGATTCGTTCAGGACCGGTGCGGCGGGGCGTGTACCTGACGGTCGGCGGGATACTCACGCTGCTCGGCCTCGCGGGCGTGGCCGTCTACGCGTTCACGCCGCGCAGCACGCCCGTCGAGGGCGATGCGCAGGCGGATGCGGCGTGGCAGTCGACGATCATCATCGGCTCGGCCGTCGCGCTCGGCGTGGGAGTGCTGCTCCTCATGCTCGCGCTCGTCGCGTCGATGCGGGCGCACCGACCAGACCGCTGATGGACGCGGCCCCGAGCGGCTCCGGCGCCGGCGGCATCCCCCGGCTGCCGGAGCTCGACAGCACGGCCGGATTCCTCGCCGACGGCTACGAGTTCGGGCGCCGGCGATTCACGCAGCTCGGCACCGATGCGTTCCGCACCAGGCTGATGGGGCGGCCGGTCACGGTGATCTTCGGCGCCGCCGCGTCCCGCCGTTTCGGCGACGGCCGGCACTTCTCCCGGGAGCGTGCCCTCCCGTCGACCGTGCAGCACCTGCTGCAGGACGTCGGCAGCGTGCAGACGCTCCAGGACGGCGCGCACCACCATCGCAAGTCCCTGTTCATCGAGGTGCTGCAGCCCGCGCAGCTCGCACGGCTGAAGGATCGCTTCGCCGAGGAGTGGTGGGAGGTGCGCGCCCGGGCCGACGGATCGCCGATCAGCGTGCCGGATGCGTCGGCGGTCGCACTCACTCGTGCGGCGCTCGCGTGGTGCGGCCTGCCGGTCCACCACGTCGACACCGCGCGCCTCAGCCGATACCTCGTATCGATGTTCGAGAACGCCGCTCGGGTCGGGCCCGCGCACTGGCAGGCCCGAGCCCGTCGCCGGCGAACCGAGCGCTGGGCGCGGGAGGCGATCGAGCTGGTCAGATCCGGCGGTCTGCGCGTGGCCGAGGACGCGCCTGTCGCGGTGCTGGCCGGGCACGCGGATGCGCCACAGCCCGGGGATGCCGGAGGGCGGCCGCTTCCCGTCGACGTCGCCGCGGTCGAGCTGCTGAACCTGCTGCGCCCGATCGTCGCCGTGAGTCGATTCCTCGCCTTCACGGCGCTCGCGCTCATCGAGCACCCCGAGTGGCGGGTGCCGGTTCGTGAGGACGGGCACGGCGGCGATCGGGGCCGGGTGCGCTGGTTCGTCGACGAGGTGCGCCGTACGGCGCCGTTCTTCCCCGTGGTCGGCGGCACGGCGCGGACCCCGTTCGACTGGCACGGCGGCCGCATCGAGGCGGGTGACTGGGTGATGCTCGACCTCTGGGCGACGAACCACGATCCGCGGATCTGGGAGGACCCCGATCGCTTCGATCCCGACCGCTTCGCCGGTTGGAGCGGCGACCCCGACACGCTCATCCCGCAGGGCGGGGGGTTCCTCGAGGAGGACCATCGTTGCCCCGGCGAGGGTGCGACGATCGCGCTCATGAGCGAGTTCGCCACGTCGTTCGCGACTGCGCAGGTCGAGGTGCCCGAGCAGGACTTCTCGGTGGACCTGCGACGGTTCCCGGCGATCCCCGCGGATCGGGTCCGGGTGGCGTTCCCGAGCTGAGTGCCGGTCGGTAGGCTCGAAGCCGGACATGGGACGAGGGCGGCGGAGGTGGCTGATGCGGCGCTTCTTCCGTCGGCGTGCGGGCTCGAAGTTCGCGCCCTTCGACCGCACCGCCCTGCCCCAGGCGGAGCCCCTGACCTTCGAGGAGTCCTTCGCCGAGGGCCTGCTCGTCGCGGAGTCCGCCGCTCGCATGGCCCTGAAGAATCGCATCATCGTCATGGCGCTGCGCGGCGACGAGCCCTTCGATCCCGACCGCGCCGCGGCCGCGGCGAGGGAAGTGCTGCACGAGCTCGTGCAGGAGATGAACCAGGTCGCCGAGTGGTCGGCGGCCGAGCGGGAGACGGCGGCCCAGCGCGAAGGCCGGTCCGCACATCAGCACGACTACCACCGGGCCGACGCCTGGAACCTGCGGCTGCGCGAACGCATCAACGCGGCCGTGTCGCAGCGGCTCCTGGAGCTCCGCGGCGACGCCGAGTACCTGGCGGCCTTCGCCGAGCGCGCACGCCAGGACGCGTGGGCCGAGATCGCCGGCGTCATCGATCAGCGACTCGCTCGTGAGTGGCCCGAGATCGAGCTCGACGAGGCCTATGAGCGAGAGCGCGATTCGCGCATGCGGGGGCTCGAGCTCGACCTCGCGCAGGAGCTCGCCGAGGTGCGCCGCCGCCGCGAGGAGCGTGACGAGCTCGACGACGCGTTCGGCGCCTGGAGCGGGTGACGCTCGGGCTCCGGCACAGCCGCGCACCCACACGGGGGGCACGCCGCGACCGCGGAGGAGGGAACGTCGTCGCGCGCCGCTAGCGTGGAGGCATGGATCGACAGCGTGTGGACTGGGCGGCGGGACGATGGAGCCGGGAGCCCGTCCGCACCCGACTCGACGGCGAGGCGCTCGTGGTCACGGCGTTCGAGGGCAGCGACCTCTGGCGCACGACGCACTACGGGTTCGTCCATGACGACGGCCATGCCCTGCTCGGGGAGTGGCCCGCGGATGCCGCCGTCGAGGTCACCTTCGACTCGTCGAGCCTCACCGGCCTCTACGACCAGGCCGGCGTGCTGCTCCACGCGGGCCCGGATCGATGGGTCAAGGCCGGACTGGAGCTCTCGGACGGCGTGCTGCACCTCGGCGCGGTCGTCACGAACGGCGTCTCGGACTGGTCGATGGCCCCGGTGCCCGACTGGGCCGGACGACGGGTGACGGTCCGGGCGAGCCGTGGTGGGGTCGCCGGCGACGCGATCACCGTGCGCGCGCGTTCCGAGGCGAGCGGATGGCGCACCGTTCGGGTCGCGCCGTTCACGGCCGGCGAGGCATCCGCGGGCCCTCTCGTCTGCGCGCCGATGCGCGGCGACCTCGAGGTGCGCTTCACGGAGTGGGCACTGGCGCCGGCCGACCGCGAGCTGCATGAGGATCCGCCGCTCGACTGAACGGCGGATCCGTCGGGAGCACGCGGCTCGACTCAGCCCGCCGGCGCGATGTTGTGGTTCTGCCGGAACACGTTGTGCGGGTCGAACTGCGACTTGACCCGGCGCAGGCGCTGGAGCGTGTCCGGCGGATACATCGCCTCGATGACGTGGTCGCCCTGCTCGACCGAGAAGTTGCCGTAGACGCCGCTCGTGAAGGCCATGGCGGCGTCGCTGCCGGCCTTCGCCGCGGCGACCTGCTCGGCCGTCGCGTCGGCGGGCAACGCGCCGTTGACCATGAGGAGCGCTTCCGCCTGGCGGTGCGCGATCGCCGTGGCCTCGGGATCGACGCGGGAGAACGCGCCGCCGAGCGCCCGCAGCAGGATCATCGTCGGCACCTCGCGGTCGTATGCCGCGGCGACGGCGTCGAGCGCCGCATCGGAGAGCTCGGGCACGAAGCCGTTGCCGCCGACGAGGAGGAACGGCGGGCGCCCGGGAGGGGCGTCGTCGAGCAGCTCGCCGTAGGCCATGGGCTCGAGGTCGACCGTGGTGACCGACGGAAGCGAGAGCAGCGGTTCGAGGAGACGCCGGAGCTCCTCCTCCGTGCCTCGGAGGGCGACGCCGAGCTGCGGCCCGACCGGCATCTCGGGAGCGAACGGCGGCATGACGACGAGCGTCGAGTTGAGCCGCTCGGGACCGGCGCGCATGACGTCGCGCCACGCACGGAGCACCGCCGGCACGTCGGACTGGTCGAAGTGCACCTGCCCGCCGACGAGGGGGTCGACGGGGAACGCCTGGAAGACGAACTTCGTGACGACGCCGAAGTTGCCGCCGCCCCCGCGGAGCGCCCAGAACAGCTCGGGATGCGACTCGGCGTCGACCGTGAGCACCTCGCCGGTCGCCGTGACCAGCTCTGCGCCGCGGAGCGCGTCGACCGTCAGGCCCTGCTCGCGCACGAACCAGCCGATGCCTCCGCCGAGGGCGAGGCCGCCCACGCCCACGTCGCGCGTGTCGCCCGAGCTGATGCCCACGCCGTGCGGGGCGAGCGCCGCGGCGACGTCGCCCCAGCGGGCCCCGCCGCCGACGGTCACGAGCCCGTCGTCACCGACCTCGATGGACGTGAACTCCGCGAGGTCGACGACGAGACCGCCGCTGACCGGCATCGAGCCGTGGCCGCCGCTGCGGACGGCGACGGGGAATCCGCCGGCCGCGGCAGCCGCGACGGCGATCGCCGCCTCCTCTGCGGTGCGGGGCCTGACGACCGCGTCGGGCTCGCCCACGCCCGCGAACACGGTGCGGCCGGCGTCGTACTCGGTGGTGCCCGGTCCGTGCGCCCGGCCGGGGATGCGCTCGCTGAGTTCGGAGAGAAGGGTCATTGCTGCAGTCTTGCAGCGGCTCCCGACATCATCGGCGAAGCACGCGGAGTCGCCACGCGCCTCGTCCATGGCACCGTGGTCCGACGACGAGCGCGGGGCCCACGCTACTCGCCGCTCGGGTGCGCCTGCGCCCGGTCGATCACCCAGGCGTAGGCGAACGCGCGCTCGCGCCAGGCCGAATAGCGACCCGACACGCCGCCGTGCCCGGCGGCCATCTCGATCTTGAGCAGCGGATCGGCGCCGGCCTCGCGGAGACGAGCGACCCACTTCGCGGGCTCCACGTAGAGCACGCGCGTGTCGTTGAGCGAGGTGATCGCCAGGATCGGCGGGTAGTGCGCGCCATGGGCACCGTCGTGCACGTTCTCGATGGGCGAGTACGACTTCATGTACGCGTAGACCTCTGGGTCCTCGAGCGGGTTGCCCCATTCGTCCCACTCGATGACCGTGAGCGGCAGCTCGGGGTCGAGCATCGAGGTGAGCGGGTCGACGAACGGCACCTCGGCGAGGATGCCCGAGAAGTGGCGCGGGGCGAGGTTCGCGACGGCGCCCATGAGCAGTCCGCCCGCGCTGCCGCCCTGCGCCACGAGGCGGTCGGGGGCGGTGATGTCGTTGTCGATGAGATGCCGGGCGGCCGCCACGAAATCGGTGAAGGTGTTGCGCTTGTGCAGCTTCTTCCCGTGCTCGTACCAGAGCCGCCCCATCTCACCGCCGCCGCGCACGTGCGCGACGGCGAAGATCATGCCCCGATCGAGCAGCGAGAGTCGCGGAATGGCGAAGCCCGGATCGATCGCGTGCTCGTAGGCGCCGTACCCGTAGAGCAGCGTGGGTGCCGGCGTGCCGAGGTCGACGAGGTCGTGCCGGTACACGAGCGACACCGGGATGCGCGTGCCGTCGGCGGCCGTGGCCCACTCGCGGCGCTGGGCGTACCGGGTCTGGTCGAAGCCGCCCAGCACGGGCTGCCGCTTGCGCAGTCGGCGCTCGCCCGTGGCGATGTCCACGTCGTAGACCGTGGAGGGCGTGACGAAGCTCGTGTACCCGATCCGCAGGGTCGGCTGTTCCCACGCGGGGTTCGAGCCGACGCCGACCGAGCAGATCGCCTCGTCGAAGACGAGTTCGTGCAGGGTGTCGTCGGCGGTCGCATCCGCGGGCAGGCCCTGCGGCGGCACCTTCGCGACCGCGAGGCGCGGCAGGCCTTCCCGGCGATACTGCACGGCGACGAAATCGCGGAACGCGTCGACGCTCTCGAGGCGCACGGCGGGGTCGTGCGGCAGCAGCATCCGCCGGGGTCCCTGCGGGTCGGATGCCGCGACGCTCACGAGCTCGAAGTTCACGGCGCCGTCGTTGTGCACGATGAGCAGGCGGTCCCTGCCGCCCGCGACGACGTGCTCGACGTCGTACTCGACGCCGTCCTTGCGCGGCCACACCACCCGGAACTCGCCGGCAGGGTCAGCGGTGTCGAGCAGCCACGTCTCGCTCGTGACGTTCGAGCCGGCCTCGATGAGCAGGAACCTCCGGCTGCGTGTGAGCCCGACGCCGAGCCAGAACCGCTCGTCGGGCTCGTGGAAGACGGAGACGTCGTCGGATGCCGGGGTGCCGACCTCGTGCCGCCAGATCGTGTCCGGCCGCCAGGACTCGTCGACCGTCGCGTAGTAGAGGTATCGTCCGCTGGGGTCGAAGACCGCCCCGGCGGCGGTGCCCTCGATCACGTCGGTGTACGCGCGATCGGTGCCGTCGACCGCGCGCAGCCGGATCGTGTACCGCTCGTCGCCATCGGTGTCGATCGCGTACAGCATGGTCGCGCCGTCGCTCGTCACGTCGAAGCTGCCGAGCGAGTAGAACTCGCGGCCCTCGGCCTCGAGGTTGTCGTCGAGGAGCACCTGCTCACCGGGCAGTGCCTCGTACGCGGCATCCGTCAGCTCATCGCCGGTGGTCTCCGGCAGCACCGGCGGCTCCCAGTCGTCGGGGGAGGTGACGGGGGCGCGGCAGTGGATGCCGTACTGCCTGCCCTCGACCGTGCGCGTGAAGTACCACCAGTCGCCCTCCCGCGTGGGGACGCTCAGGTCGGTCTCCTTGGTGCGGTCCCTGATCTCCTCGAAGAGCTGCTCCTGCAGGATCGCGAGGTGCTCGGTCCGCGCCTTGGTGTACGCGTTCTCCTCATGCAGGTGGGCGAGGACGGCGGGGTCGTCCTTCGCGCGGAGCCATTCGTAGTCGTCCACGACGACGTCACCGTGGTGCACGCGTCGAGTCGGTCGCTTCTCGGTTCGGGGCGGAGTCAGCACGGTTCCACGCTACGCCCCGATGTCGCACGGTGTCGGCCGGGACGACTGAGGATTCGTCAGCCCGAGTCTGCTTAGGTTAGCCTTAGCTCACCCTGCCTGATTGCGCCGCGTGCTCGCGCCCCCGGCATCCCTGGAGTCCCGACGTGTCCACGAGAACCTCTGCGCCCACCGGCCTGCACCTGCTCCGGGGCGACGACCACGACCTCGCGCTGCGGGCCGACGGCCGCGATCGCACGTTCAGCGAGGTCCGCGAGCTCGTCGAGGCCCGCCGCGAGGAACTCGGACCCACGCGCCGACTCGTGATGATCGAGGGCGGCAATGCGCTCGAACCCGTCGTGACCTACCTCGCCGCGCTCGAGGGCGGCCACCCCGTGCTCTTCGTCGACGGCGACGCCGATCGCTCGGCCGAGCACCGCGCCGCGCTCGTCGAGCGCTTCGACCCCGACGTCGTCGCTGGGGCATCACCCGGCCTCGCCGCCGCCGGCTCGTGGCGGCTCACCGAGCGCCGTGCCGGCACGCGGCACCGGTTCCATCCGGATCTCGCGCTGCTCGCGAGCACCTCGGGGTCCACCGGCTCGCCGAAGCTCGTGCGCCTCTCGCACGAGAACGTGCTGAGCAACGCCGTCGCCATCGGCGACTACCTGAACCTCGGCACGAGCGAACGGGCCATCACCACCCTGCCGCTGCACTACTGCTACGGCCTGTCGGTCGTGAACAGCCATCTCGTCGCGGGGGCGGGCGTCGTCCTCGATGGGCACTCCGTGGCCGACGAGGCCTTCTGGCACGAGTTCGAGCGCAGTGGCGCCACCTCGTTCGCGGGCGTGCCGTACACCTTCGAGCTGCTCGAGGCGAGCGGCTTCGCCGAGCGCGACCTCTCGACCCTCCGCTACGTCACGCAGGCGGGCGGGCGTCTCGACCCCGAGCGGATCCGGCGCTTCGCGAGGCTCGGCCGGGAGCGCGGCTTCGACGTCGTCGTGATGTACGGCCAGACCGAGGCGACCGCGCGCATGGCGTACCTGCCCCCGCAGCTGGCGGAGCAGTCGGCTGAGGCCATCGGCATCCCCATCCCCGGCGGCCGGTTCACGATCGACGCACCGGCCGGCGAGACGGTCGGCGAGCTCGTCTACGAGGGCCCCAACGTCATGATGGGATACGCCGAGGATCCGGCCGACTTCGTCGAGGGACGCACCGTCGAATCGCTCCGCACCGGCGACCTCGCTCGCCGCCGCGACGACGGACTGTACGAGATCGTCGGCCGCAGCAACCGCTTCGCGAAGATCTTCGGCCTGCGGATCGACCTCGACCGCGTCGAACGACTGCTCGCCGGCGAGGGCTGCGAGGTGCGCGCGGTGAGCTCCGACGAGCGACTGCGCCTGTTCGTGCTCGCCGAGCGCATCGTCGAGACGGTGCGTCGCCGGGCCGCCGAGCTCACGGGGCTTCCCGCACGCGTCATCGACGTGCACGCGATCGCGGAGTTCCCGCGCACCTCGAGCGGCAAGCCCGACACCGCGGCCCTCCTCGCCCATGCCGCCCTCCTCGACCGGCGCGCGACGGCTCGCGGCACCGCCGGTGCGGCCGTCACGACGGCCGGCGGGAGCGCCGGCGCGAGCGGCACGACGCACGAAGCGGATGCCGCTGCGGACGTCACGCCCGAAGGGATCCGGGCCCTCTACGCCGAGCTGCTCGGCCGACCGGACGCCGGACTCGACGATTCCTTCGCGGGCCTCGGCGGGGACTCCCTCAGCTACGTCGAGGTGGCCGTCGGGCTCGAGGAACTGCTCGGCGAGGTGCCGAGGGACTGGCCGGCCATGTCGGTGCGGGAGCTCGCCTCGCGCGCGCCCGCACGCGACGCCCCGACGCCGCGACGGATGCCCCGCCTCGAGACTCCGGCGGTGCTGCGTGCCATCGCGATCGTGCTGATCGTCGGCACGCATGCGAACCTGTTCGGCGTGCAGGGCGGGGCGCACCTCCTGCTGGCGGTCGCGGGCTACAACCTGGCCCGCTTCCAGCTCGCCGACGTCTCCGAGCGACGCCGGGTCACCGGCATCCTGAAGAGCGCAGCGCAGGTCGTGGTGCCGGCGGCGCTCTGGATCGGAGGGGTCGCGCTCGTGACGGGCGCCTACCAGCCGACGACGGCGCTGCTCGTGAACTCCTTCCTCGGTGCGCCGCAGTGGAGCGAGCAGTGGCAGTTCTGGTTCCTGGAGGCCATCGTCTGGTCGATGCTCGCGCTCGCCGCGGTCTTCGCGGTGCCGCTCGTCGACCGCGCCGAGCGGCGGCATCCGTTCGCCTTCGCCCTCGGCGTGCTCGGCATCGCCCTGGTGGCCCGCGTCGTGCTGGCCGGCGGGATGCAGGCGGATGCGACCGAGCGCTACACGCCCGCGATCATCGCGTGGTGCGTCGCCCTCGGCTGGCTCGTCGCCCGGTCGGCGTCGCTCGTGCAGCGGCTTCTCGTGTCGGCGCTCGTGCTCACCGCGGTGCCCGGGTTCTTCGGCGATCCGGCTCGCGAGCTCGTCGTCGTGGCGGGCATCCTGGTGCTGCTCTGGCTTCCGACGCTGCCGGTGCTCCGGCAACTCGTGCCCGTCGTCGGCACCCTCGCCGCCGCTTCGATGTTCGTCTACCTGACGCACTGGCAGGTCTACCCGCACCTCGAGCACGAGCTGCCGTGGCTTGCGACCCTGCTCTCGCTCGCCGTCGGCGTCGTCGTGTGGAAGCTCTACACCCTGGTGCAGGCGCGCGTCGCGCGGGGTGCGGCGCGGCTCAGGCGCCGACCGGCTGCGGCGCGTCCCCGCTGACCGTCTCGGCCCTGGCGACCGCTGCAGTGGGCCCCGGGTAGAGCACCACCCCGCCGTCGATGCGGAGCCCGACTCGGGAGCCGGGCCCCAGCGAGCCGAGCTCGTGGAGCGGCACCGTGAGCTCCACGACGGCCGGCTCGTCGCTGCCGGCAAGCAGCGACACCTCGGCGACCGCGCCGACCGAGCGGACGGCGTGCACGACGGCGTTCCGCTCCGCCGCATCGGCGTCGAGGCGCAACTGCGCCGGGCGGAGCATGGCGACCCCCGCCGCCGCGCCGCCGCTGCGGTCGTGCCGGATCCGCACCCGGCCGAGGACGCACTGGGCGACGCCCTCCGACGCGCGCGCCGGCAGCAGCACGGCCGCCCCGAGGAATCCGGCGATCTCGGCCGTCGCCGGTGCATCGAACACGGCGGCGGGCTCACCCGCCTGGGCGAGGCGCCCGTCCACCATCACGCCGATCCCGTGCCCGAACGAGAGCGCCTCGTCCTGGTCGTGCGTCACGAGCACCGCCGTGGTGCCGGAACGTTCGAGTGCGTCGATGACCGCGCGACGGGTCTGGTCGCGCAGGCCCGTGTCGAGCGCGCTGAAGGGCTCGTCGAGCAGGATCACGCCGGGCCGCGGCGCGAGTGCGCGCGCGAGGGCGACGCGCTGCTGCTGCCCGCCCGAGAGCTCGTGCGGGAAGCGATCGGCGAGCGCCGGGTCGAGCGTGGCGAGCTGCATGACCTCCCGCACGCGCGCAGCTCGCGCCCCCGTGCCGCGCGGAAGCCCGAACGCGATGTTCGCCGCGACCGTGAGGTGCGGGAAGAGCGCGCCGTCCTGCGCCACGTAGCCGATGCCCCGCCGATGCGCCGGAACCGACGAGCTCGGCGTCGCGAGTGCGCGGTCGCCGAGGAGGATGCGCCCGCGGTCGGGCCGTTCGAAGCCGGCGACGAGCCGCAGCAGCGTGCTCTTGCCGCTGCCCGAGGCGCCGACGATCGCGGTGCGGGAGCCCTGCGGCACGTCGAGCGAGATGTCGTCGAGCACGAGGCTGCGGCCGAACGACTTCGAGACGCCGGCGACGGAGAGGATCATCGGACGCGGCCTCCTCGGGCGTGGGAGAACATCAGCGCCACGGCGGGGATCGACGAGAGCACGAGCAGCATCGCGTACGGTGCGGCCGCGGGGTAGTCGATCGCCGAGGCAGCCGACCAGAACTGCGTGGCGAGGGTGCGCGTGCCGGTGGGGGCGAGCAGCAGGGTGGCGGTGAGTTCGTTGGCCGCGCCGAGGGCGACGAGCGCGGCACCCGCCGCGACGGCGGGCAGGAGCAGCGGTGCCGTGACCCGCAGCCGGGCGACGAGGGGGCTGGTGCCGAGCGAGCGGGCGGCTTCCTCGAGCGATTCGGGCACCTGGGCGATCCCGGCCCGCAGCGGCACGAGCGCGCGCGGCAGGAAGATCACGACGTACGCGGCCATCACCGTGACGACCGTCTGGTACATCGCGGGAACGAAGCGGAGCGTGACCGTGACGAGCGCGAGCGCGACGATGATCGCCGGAAGGCTGCTCGCGAGGTAGTAGGGCGCCTCGAGGGCACGACTGACGCGACCGGGATACCGGGCGGCCAGCCAGGCCACCGGCAGGGCGACGAGGATGGCGCCGAGCGCGCCGCCGCCCGCGAGCAGCGCGGTCTGCGCGGCCGCCGCCGGGATCTCCGCGAACGCCGAGGCATCCGACGCGCCGAGCCAGCGCACGACGTTGACGAGCGGCACGACGGTGGAGGCGATGCCGAGGCACGCGAGGGCGACGACCGTCGCCGGGGCGGCGCGGCCGAGCCGAGCGAGTGACGGGGGATGCGGACTGCCCGTGCCGACCCTGGCATAGCGGGCCCGGCCCCGTGCGCCCGCCTCCATGACGAGCAGCACGAGGCAGAGCGTCGCGAGCACGACGCCGAGCGAGGCGGCGGAGGAGCCGGCGAAGGTGGACTGGTAGGCGACCACGATCGCGGTCGTGAACGTGTCGAAGCGGATGAACGCGAATGCGCCGTACTCGGCGAGCAGGTGCATGGCGACGATGAGGCCGCCCCCGAGGATCGCCAGGCGCAGCTGCGGCAGGATCACGCGAGCGAAGACCGCCCAGGGGCCGAGTCCCAGCGAGCGGGCCGACTCCTCGAGCGCCGGGTCGAGGCCCCGGATCGTCGCGAGGGCCGGCAGGTACACGAGCGGGGAGTACGCCAGCGTCGACACCAGCACGCCGCCCCACAGCCCGTTGATCGAGGGGATGGCGCTCGCCCAGCCGTAGCTGCTGACGAACGCCGGGATGGCGAGCGGCGCGACGAGCAGCACCGCGAAGAAACGGCGTGCGGGAAGGTCGGTGCGCTCGACGAGCCAGGCCCCGCCCACGCCGAGGACGATCGTCGCGGGCACTCCGAGCACGAGCAGGAGCGCCGTGTTCGCGAGCAGTTCGCCGACCCGGGGGCGGAAGACGAGTGGCGCCAGTTCGTGCCAGCCGAGTCCGATCGCCGTCGCGACGACGTAGCCCACCGGGATGAGCATGGCGATGGCGAGCACGACGACGAGCGCGACGAGGACCGCCGACGGACGGGAGCCGATGCCCCGCTCCGTCGGGCGGGCCGCCCGCGCCCGTGCCGTGATCGCCGTCGAGGTCAGAGCAGCCCCGCCTCCGTCATGAGGTCGATGACCTCCGGACCGTTGAGCTCGGTCGGGTCGACGAGCGGGGCGTCGAGCGTCTCGAGCGCCGGCAGGGGCGCCTTCGCCGGGATGCCGCTCGCCACCGGGTACTCGAAGCTGTACCCCTCGCCGAGGATGGTCTGGCCCTGCTCGCCGGCGAGGAAGGCGAGGAACTGCTGCGCGGCGTCCTGTCGCGTGCCGGCCTTCAGCACTCCGCCGCCCGAGACGCTCACGAACGCCCCCGGATCGGCGTTGCCGAAGTAGTGCAGCTTCGTGTCGGCGCTGTTCTCGCGTGTGCCGTCCTGGTCGCGGTACCAGTAGTAGTGGTAGATCACTCCGCCGGGCACTTCGCCGGCGTTCACGGCCTTCATCGTCGCGATGTTGTTCTGGTAGATCGTCGCGTTCTCGTGCATGCCGTCGAGCCAGCTTCGCGTGGCGTCGGCACCCGTGAGCTCCAGCATCGCCGAGACGATGGCCTGGAAGTCGGCGCCGCCCGGCGCCGCGCCCCAGCGGTCCTTCCAGGCGGGATCGGCGAGGTCGACGAGCGAGTCGGGCAGCTCGGATTCGTCGAGGAGCTCGGGGTTGTAGACGAAGACCGTCGATCGAGCGGCGATGCCGGTCCAGAGCCCGCTCGAGGGGCGATACTGCTCGGGCACGAGGTCGAGCGTCGCCTGGTCGACGGGGGCGAAGAGTCCGGCGTTCTCGACGAGCGACATGGCGGGGGAGTTCTCGGTGAGGAAGACGTCGGCGCGCGACGCGTCGCCCTCGGCGACGAGCTGGTTCGCGAGCTCGCTGTCCGAGCCGTGCCGCAGCACGACCTCGATGCCGGTCTCCTCGGTGAACGCCTCGACCCACTCCTCGGTGAGCTGCTCGTGCTGGGCGTTGTAGACGACGAGCGCGTCGTCGGAGACCTGCGCCTCCTCGCCCCCCTGTGCGTCGCCCCCGGCGCAGCCGGTGAGCACCAGCGCCGCGAGGACGATGGGGGAGATGGACAGGATGGTGCGGCGGCGTCTCATGTGAGGCTCTCGGTGAGATGGGCAGGAAAGGCTATCCTAACCCGCCGCGAACGGCTCGCCCATCGAGATGCGACGGGACGACTCAGCCGGTCTTCGTCCAGTCGAGGTTGATGACGTCGCCGATGTAGACGGTCTCGCCGTAGTCGTGGATCTGCGGGTTCATGCGGAGCAACTGCTGCTGCGGCAGCTCGAAGCGCTGCGCGATGTCGAAGAAGCTGTCGCCCTCGACGACCGTGTAGCTCGAGGGCACGCCCGCGCCGTCGAGGACGGGTGTCCCGGTGGCGCCGGGTCGGCTGCCGGTGTCGTACGCGGGACCCCATTCGACGACCGGGGCCGGCGCGTTCGGCACCGGTTCCGGCGCCGGTGCCTCCGGCGGCGGGGGCGGGGGCGGGGTGTGCGTCGGCATCGGCGCCGGCGTCGGGGTCACGGTGGCCGTGACGGTCACGGGCGGCGGCGTCGCGACCGGTGCGGCGACGCATCCGCTCAACAGCAGGGCTGCGAGGCAGGCGGCGCTCGCGGTCGACGTCCTCGTCCTGCCGAACCCTCGTCGCACTCGCGCCTCCCCCGAACCACGTGCCGAACGGCGCCCCGTCCTCGGGCGCGCCGCTCGGGTCAGCCTATCGATCGCCCGGGAATGCGCAATCCGTCGCGCCGTCTCAGCTGCCGGCCGACGCGTCGAGCGTGCCGATGACGGCCGCCCGGATCCTGGCGAGGCCCTCCGCCAGCAGCGTGTCGCCCGGCCCCGCGTACCCGAACACGATGCCGGGCTCCTCGTCCCCGGGCACCGCCGAGTAGTCGGCGAGCGGTGCGACCGCGACCCCCTCCGAGGCGAGCCGGCCGACGACCCGGGCGGATGCCGCGACGTCGGGAAGCCGCAGCACGGCGTGCAGTCCGCTGTCGAGTCCGGAGAGCGGCGCAGCGGGGATGCCGTCGAGCGCGTCGAGCACGAGCCGACGCCGGTGCGCGTAGTCGCGACGGGTCACCGCGATGTGGCGGCGGACGGCGCCGCTCGCGAGGAGGGCCGCGGCGGCATCCTGTGCCACTCCCGAGACCGGGCACGGCTCATCGGCGCGCACCCGGCCGACGGCCTCGCGCACGGCGGGATTCGCGCGGGTCGGCGGCAGGACGAGGTAACCGAGCCGCAGCCACGGCGTCAGCACCTTCGAGAAGCTGCCGACCAGCAGCACCCGCCCGTCCCGGTCGAGTGAGGCGAGGGCCGGCATGGGGGGACCGAGGTGACGGAACTCGCTGTCGTAGTCGTCCTCGATCACGAGGGCGTCCGCGCTCCGCGCCCACTCGAGCAGCTCGAGCCTCGTCGCGACCGGCAGGCGGCCGCCGAGCGGGTACTGGTGGCTCGGGGTCACCATGACCGCGTCCGTCGCGCCCGGGATCCGCCGCAGCCCGTCGACCACGAGCCCGTCGAGGTCGACGCCGACCGGGACGGTGCGGGCGCCGCGGCGTTCGACGGTGCGTCGCGCCGACGGATAGCCGGGGTGCTCGACCGCGACGACGGGCTGTCGTCCGACGAGCAGGGCGAGCGCGGACGACGCGAGCGCGAGGGCGTCGCTGGTTCCGGCCGTGACGACGATGTCGGCGGCGTCGCACGCGACCCCGCGCGCCTGGCGCAGGTGGTCGGCGATCTCGGCGCGCAGTCGCTCGACCCCGAACGGCGGCGGCGACTCCGACGGGATGTCGGCGGATGCCGCCTGTCGCCACGCCGATCGCCAGGCGCGCACGTCGAGCCGCGCGGTGGACGGCCGGCCGGGCAGCAGGTCGATGCGGGCGGCGACGGCGGTGGCGTCCTCGTGGGCGGGCTCGCGCCCCGCGAACGATGGCCGGCCGCCCTCGACGGGGTCGGGGCGGTCGGGACGGCTCGCGCCGTCGAGGGGGGCGCGTCGACCCGTGCGGGCCGCGACCCGCGTGGGCGCTCCCTGCCGCATCTCGAGGTACCCCTCGCCCGAGAGCTGTTCGTAGGCCGCCACGACGGCACTGCGGGACACGCCGAGCTCCGCCGCGAGCCCGCGCGTGGACGGCAGGAGGTCGCCCGGACGCAGCGCCCCGTCGAGGATGCCGCGGCGCAGGCCGTCGACGAGCTGCGCGCCGATGGGCACCGCCGTCGTGCGATCGATGGCGAGGACGGGTCCGTCCACGGTGCTCTCCGTCCCGTCGCTGGACTGCTCGGTGCGGTGCTGGAACTGGTCTGTGCGTTGCTGCGAGAACTGGACTGTCGAACCGACCAGTTCCATCGCGAGACTAGCAGCGTGACCACGACGAACGCCACCGCCACCGCAGCCGCTGCGCGCCCCGCATCCGCTGCGCCCCGCCGCATCCGACGCCTCGCCGAACGCCAGACGACCGACCGGGACGCGCTGTTCCAGCTGCTCGACTCCGAGATCGTGGGCCACCTCGCCGCGGTCGTCGGAGGTGAGCCCGTCATCGTGCCGATGGCATACGCACGTGTCGGCGAGCACGTCCTCGTGCACGGCTCGACCGGCGGCGGGTTCGCCCTGCGCGCCGCGGCGGAGCGGGCCACGGTCGCGTTCGCCGTCACCGCCCTCGACGGACTCGTCGTCGCACGGTCGCTCTTCGACAGCTCGATGAACTACCGCAGCGCCGTCGTCTACGGCGTGCTCGAGCCCGTGACCGACGGCGAAGCGGATGCCGCGCTGCTCGCGCTCTCCGAACGGCTCATTCCGGGCCGCCCCGCCGAGGTGCGGCCCATCACGCGCAAGGAGGCGGCCGCGACGAGGGTGCTGCGGCTCCCGCTCGACGACGTCGTGATGAAGGTGCGCGCCGCCGGGGCATCCGAGGACGCGGGCGACGGCGAGGATCACTCGGTGTGGGCGGGTGTCGTCCCGCTCGAACGCCGGTGGGGACCTGCCGCCCCCTCGCTCCTCACCTCCAGTGGCACCCCCGTGCCCGAGTCGGTGCGCGCCCTGACGACGTCGCACCTCCCGATCGACAGAGTTCCCTGATGGAAAGGAGGTGCACGATGTTCGCGATCACGATCATGCTCGGAGCGCTCGCCGTGTCGGCGCTCGCGGGCGGGCTCGTGCAGTTCCGGCGCGACGGCTACCGCCGCATGCCGACGCTGCAGCACTGAACTGCGGCGACCCGGACGAACGCGCACGCCTGCACTCGACGCTCTCGTCGACCACTCGACCGGGCCCCCTGCGGCCCGGTCGACCCGCCGTCTGAGGCGGCCCGACCCGTCGCATCCCCCGATATACGTCGATCTCCCGATGAGGGCGGGGTGCCTTAGCGAGCACGCTGACGGCATCCGATCAACGGCATCGGCAGACCTCAGGAGACACCATGCAGCTCTCGGCTGACTACCTCGCCCTCACGACGCACCGCGCCGACGCGCTTCGCGCCGAGCAGCGGCTGCAGCTGCTGCTGGCCGCGCAGGAACGCGACGCGGATGCCGCGGGCACCCGCCTCGCCATCGTCGCGCCGCGCCGGCGACGCGGCCACCACCGTGCCCCTCGCCTCGCCCTGCGGTGACCCTCATCCCGATCGCCGGCGCCCGTGCTCCCGCCGGCGCCGCTGTCGGCGGGACGTGGCACGATGAGACCGTGACCACGTCAGCGCCGTCGATGATCGGCCGCGACGCCGACCTCGCGAGGCTCAACGAGCGCCTCGCCGAGGTGCGCGCCGGTTCGCCGTTCACGGTCATCATCGGCGGCGAGGCGGGCATCGGCAAGACGCGGCTCATCCGGGAGTTCCGTCGAGGACTGCCGGCCGACGTGCGCCTGCTCGCCGGGCAGTGCGTCGACCTCGGCAGCGTGGCTGCACCGTACGCGCCCGTCAAGACGGCGCTTCGCACGCTCGTGGCCGACGAGGGCGCCGAGCGGGTGCTCGAGGCCGTCGGCCCCGGCCGGGCGGCGCTCGTCGCGCTGCTCCCCGAACTCGCGGCATCCGACCGCGACTCGGTCGCCGCGGCCGAACTCGCCGCCGGTGCCGCGACAGGCCAGCTGCACGAGGGCATCGCCGTGCTCCTCGAGACGTTCTCGCGCGAACGTCCGATCGTCTTCCTGATCGAGGACCTCCACTGGATCGACGCGGCGAGCCTCGCGCTGCTCCGCTTCCTCATGCGGGCGCTCGGCTCCAGCCGCGTGCTCACGGTGCTCACGTATCGCACCGACGACGTCGCGCGAGGGCATCCGCTCCGTGCCTTCCTCTCCGAGGCCGAGCGCGACCGCTGGGTCGAGCGCCGCGAGCTCGCACGGCTGTCACGCGCCCAGGTGCGCAGGCTCGCGAAGGCGCTCATCGCCGACGAGGCGCCGAGCGAGCGGGTGCTCGACGCCGTGTTCCGCCGAAGCGACGGTGTGCCGTTCTTCGTCGAGGAGCTCGTGGGCATCGACGGATGCCGCGACGAGGGCTTCGTGCCCGACACCCTCCGCGAGCTGCTGCTCGCCCGCTACGAGCGACTCGCCGAGCCGGCGCAGGAGCTGCTGCGCCTCATCTCCACGGGCGGCGTGCGCATCTCGCACGCCCTGCTCGCACGGGTCTACGCCGGCACCCCCGACGAGCTCGACGTCGCCGCGCGTCAGTGCGTGAACTCCGGCGTGCTCACGATCGAGGGCGACGACTACGCCTTCCGTCACGCGCTCGTGCGCGAGGCGATCTTCTCCGACCTCCTCCCCGGTGAGCGAGCGCGCTTCCACGCGCGGTACGCCGAGGCGTACGAGGCCATGGCGGCCGCGGGCACCCGGCGGCTCGCCGCGGAGATCTCGTACCACTGGCTCGGCGCGCACGACGCGGTCCGTGCGTTCCCTGCGACGATGCAGGCCATGCGCGAGGCGCGCGCCGCCGCGGCGTACGCGACGGCAGCCCAGCTGGGCGAGCGGGCGCTCGGCCTGTGGGACGTCGTGCCCGACCCGGTCGCCGCCGCCGGCATGGGCAAGCTCGAGCTCATGGGCCGCACCGCGTCGTACCTCCGCAACGCGGGCGAGGACGAACGGGGCCTGGCTCTCGTGAAGGAGGCGCTCGCCGAGTGTCCGCGCGACGACCCGAACTACGCGCGCCTCTTGCGCGACAAGGCCCTCGCGCTCGCCAGCGTCGGCAAGCCCGGCTCGATCACGGGTCTCGAGGAGGCGCTCGAAGCGCTCGGCGACTCGGGGCCGAGCGAGTTGCGGGCGACCGTGCTCACCGCGCTCGCGGGACGGCTCATGATCGACGGTCAGCTCGACGCGTCGGTCGAGCTGGCCGACCGGGCCATCGCGGTCGCCACCGAGCTCGGTTCGGCCCGCTATTCGTCGATCGCCACGAACATCGCCGGGGTCGCCCGGGCGGAGCGTGGCGACGTCGAGCTCGGTCTCGAGTACCTCGAACGCGCACGCCGCCTGGCCGACGGCGACGGCCCGGCCCTGCTGCGCTACTGGGTCAACGCGTCGGACCTGCACTACCTCATCGGCAACCACCACGAGGCGGTGCGCCTCGCCGAGGAGGGCCTCGCCGAGTCCAGGGAGCAGGGCGTCGAGCGCAGCTCGGGCGTGATCCTGGCCTCGAACGCCGTCGATCCGCTGTTCGCGCTCGGGGAGTGGGAGCGCGGCGGGGTGCTCATCGAGCGGGCGCTCGCCCTCGACCCGTCGGTGCCGTTCACCGTCTACCTGCAGCGGGCCCGCATCTGGGCGATGCTCTGGCGCGGCGACGCAGCCGGGGCGACCGCGCTGTACCGCGGCATCCGACCCTCCATCGCCAGCGTCATCGAGGTCGAGATGCAGGCCCGGCTCAGTGTCGGGCGTGTGGCGACCGAACTCGCGCTCGCGGCCGACGACCTCTCGCTGGCGTGGCGCGAGGCGCGCGTGCTGCTGCGCGAGCAGCGCCTGCCCCTGCCGGGCTACGCGCTCCCGTTCCTCTGGGTCACCGCCCGGGTCGTCGCGGCGGTGCGCTCACGCCCGAACGCCGTGTCCGCCTCGATCGCGGCCGAGGTCGACGCGGCCGAGCCGTCGGCGCGGGTGCTCCTCGAACGGCTCGGGACCTGGCCCACCGCGCGGCTCTGGACGGCGCTGTTCGATGCCGAGCTCGCCGAGTCGTCCATGGGCGCGGGAGCCGGCACGCCGGGCACCGACGTCTCGGCATGGCGGTCCGCCGTCGAGGCCGCAGCCGCTCCGAACGCGCCGGGCTTCCTCGCGCCGTACGCCATGCTCCGCCGCGGCGAGGCGGAGCTCGCATCGGCCGATCGTCCCGCGGCGCGCGCGACGCTGCAGGCCGCCCTCGACGTCGCCGAGTCCTCGGGGGTCATCGCCGTGCGTGACCGTGTGCTCCGCGTCGCGCACGCGGCGGGACTCCCGCTCGACGGCGTGGGCGGGGGCGCCGGGTTCCACGCGAGCGCCGTCGGCATCGCCGGGTCCGCCGCGGCCGATGCCGATGCCGCGGCGACCGCCGAGCTCACGGCGCGGGAGCGGCAGGTGCTCGAGCTCATCGCCGAGGGGCTCAGCAATCGCCAGATCGGTGAGCGCCTCTTCATCAGCGGCAAGACCGCGAGCGTGCACGTCTCGGCGATCCTCCGCAAGCTCGGCGCGTCGACGCGCACCGAGGCGGCGTATCGCGCCCGCGCGCTGCACTGATCCGCCGGTCGCGTGCGTGCCGCGGGCCTCGTCGTCGCCTCAGCGCGCCGACCCGGGCGTGAACGGATGCCCCAGCGCGGCGGAGACGGCGACGAAGACGCGGGTCGCCGGCGACATGCAGGGGATCCCCGGCGGGTTGTCGACGGGCGTCTTCCACAGCGTGCAGTCGCCGGACACGATGTCGCTGTTCGCGATCACCGCGACCGTCGTGTCGGTCGTGGTGTCGTGGTACACCGTGGCGTTGAACCCCGGGATCTCGCCGGTGTGACCGACCCAGGCGGCGACGCATCCGATTCCGTGGCCGTAGCCCCCCGCAGGCGGGAACGACTGGAGTCGGTCAACGCTCGTCGACTCGTCGAGCACCCCCTGCCCGGTGGCCAGCGCACGCCCCCATACGAGGAGGTCGTCGACGGCGGAGATCATCTGCCCGGCGGCCCAGAAGACGCTCGGGCTCCAGTCGGTTGCGTCGACCGGTTCGCGGGACCCGTCCGGCGTGCCCTGCAAGGTGAGCCCTCGCGCATGCGGGGCGGGGATCGCCGCCGAATCGGGGAACGAGGTGCGCGAGAGCCCGAGGGGCACCAGGATCTCGGTCTCCAGGACGTCCGCGAACGGTCGGCCCGTGACGTCCTCGATGATCATGCCGAGCAGCACGTAGTTCGTGTTGGAGTAGTCGAACTGGGTGCCCGGCGCGAACAGCGGCTCGAGGCGGAGCCCCGCCTCGAGCAGTTGCCCGGGGCTCCACGCGGTGGAGGGCGCTCCGAAGTACGTGTCGATCCAGGCCTGGTCGAGCGTGTAGCTCGCCAATCCGCTCGTCATGTCGAGCAGCATCCGGATCGTCACCGCGTCGCCGTTCGGCACGCCCGGCACGTACTGGTCGATCGTGTCATCCAGCTCGACCTCGCCCCGCTCCGCGAGCTGCAACATGAGCGTCGCAGTGAAGGACTTGGTGACGGACCCGACCCGGAAGAAGTGCGAGGTCGTCATCGGCGTCCCCGTCGTCGTGTCGGCCACGCCGAACGCCTCGGTCCAGGTGCCGTCGGGTGTGCGGACCCCGACCACGGCTCCGGCAGCGGGCGCCTCGGCGAGTCCCGCCTCCGCTGCGAGCCGCAACCCGTCGATGATGCGCCGATCGAGTGCCCGGGTCGCGTCGGCGCCGGGAGCCGTCGTGACCACCTCCACCGGATCGGTCACGCAGGACCCGTTCACGGTATCCGTGGTCGGCGTCACCTCGACGGGCTCCGCCTCTCGTGGAGCCGTGCACGCGGAGCCTCCCACGGCCAGGGCCAGGGCGAGCCCGGCCACCAGGCTCCGAGCGAGGAGTGAACGGACTGCCATGGCCATGGAAGGCCTCCTCATCGTGGGCAGCGATGCCCTCGGTCCCATCGTCGCTGCGTATGCGCGCCGCCACAACCACGACAGCCCCCCACTCCGGGTCTCCGCGGGGGCGATACGTGAGTGTGCGGCTCCGTGCCACGGGCATCCGTGCTCCGCCGTCCGGGATCCGCCGTAGGCTCAGTGCACATGGGAAGACCGGAACGCCCGAACGCCGCAGCACGCGACGGCGCGCGCCGCGTCAGCATCGCCGCGGTCGCCGCGGCCGCCGGCGTGTCGCCGACGACCGTCTCGCATGCGCTGAGCGGCTCCCGATCGGTGCGCGCCGAGACGCGCGAGCGCGTCATCCGCGTGGCCGAGGAGCTGGGCTACGCCCCCAACCGGCTCGCGAGCGGACTGCGGCTCCGGCGAACCGGCGTCATCGGGCTCGCGAGCGACCACATCGCCACGACGCCGTTCGCCGGGCTCATCGTGCAGGGGGCGCAGGAGGCGGCCCGTGAGCGCGGCGCGGTGCTCATGGTGGTCGACTCCGAGGGTGACCACGAGCTCGAAGCACGCCAGTTGCGCAGTCTCATCGACCACCGCGTCGACGGCATCCTCCTCGCGCGGATGTTCCATCAGCATGTGCCTCGGCCCGACGCCCTCGGATCGACGCCCGTCGTGCTCGTCGACGCCGTGCCGGAGTCCGACTGGCACGTCCCGTCGATCGCCCCCGAGGAGCACTCCATCGCGACGGTCGCGATCGAGCACCTCGTCGAGCACGGGCACCGCCGCATCGGACTGGCGATGACCACCGACGACTCACTCGCCGGCCGCGGACGCGAAGCAGGCTTCCACACCGCCCTCACCGAAGCGGGCCTCGGCGGCACGGCGCCGCTCGTGGCGCGCGGCAGTTCCGACGCGGCCGGGGGTCGAGCCGCCGGGCGCCGCCTGCTCGACCGTGCCGTGTCGGAGCGGCCGACCGCGATCTTCTGCTTCAACGACCAGATGGCGATGGGCGTGTACCAGGCTGCTGCCGCCCTCGGCCTGGCCGTGCCCGCCGACTGCTCGGTGGTCGGGGTCGACGACCTCGGCATCGTCGCCGCGGCGCTCGATCCAGGTCTGACGACCGTCGCGCTGCCGCATCGCGAGATGGGTCGATGGGGGATGTCGACGCTGCTCGACCTCATCGACAGCGGGGGGCAGGCGCGGGACGTCGAGCAGGTGCAGCTGCGGTGCGAACTCGTCGAGCGGGCGTCGG
Organism: Agromyces sp.; assembly: GCA_031178025.1. Classification (GTDB taxonomy): domain Bacteria; phylum Actinomycetota; class Actinomycetes; order Actinomycetales; family Microbacteriaceae; genus Agromyces. Next base: position 23,104 of record JAPSJU010000002.1, read on the forward strand.
TGGCCGCGCCGCCGGACGTCCGCCTCAGGCGCTAGCCGGCCGCCCGGGCGATCGGGGCGACGGCGAGGGGCGTGAGTCGCGCCGACCGGAGCTCGGTCGCACCGCCGATCGATTCCACCGAGAGGCCGTTCCCGCCGGGTGCCCCGAAGACGACGCTCGAGATCGCCTGCTCGCCGCCGTTCACGAAGACCTCGACCGAGGAGACATCGACGATCAGGTCGAGGGTGACGACGCCCTCCCGGAGTGGAGCCGGCGCCGTCCGCACCTCGCGGTAGACCTCCGGCATCGAGCCGGCGATCGCATCCGCGTCGCGGGCGACGAAGGCGACGCCCTCGGCGAAGTCGACGCCGACGGTGGCGAACGCGTCATCGCCCTCCCTGATGCGGAAGCGCACCTCGGCGGCGGGGTCGCCGGGCACGGGGGCGACGTCGACCTGCAGGCGGTACGCATCGGATGCCGGCTGCGGCAACGCCGTGCGCGCGGCATCCGTGACGCGCAGGTCGCCGATCGCCTCGGTGCGGCCCTCGAGCCGTTCGAGGGCGTCGACGGGCGAGGACCGGATGGTGGGCCGGCCGTCGATCGTGTCGAGCGTGAGCTCGCGCACGACGGAGTCGATGCCACCGTGCCAGTCCGCCGTCGGCAGCTCGCCCGCGTACGCCCAGTTGTTGAGCCAGCCGATCGCGTAGCGCGAGGCGAGCCGTGCCTCCTCGGGGAGCGTCGGGTCGTCCCAGGTGACCGTGGCGTAGAAGTCGGAGCCCCGGTCGAGCCAGGCCGGGTCGGGCTCCGCGGCGGTGAACGCGCGGCCGTCCCATTCGCCGGTCCAGTACACGGTGCCCGTGGTCATGCCCTGGGCGGCGCCGTTCGCGCCCGCCGCGAGCACCCAGGTGGTGTTCGCCGGATCACCGTCGATCGACATCTGGAACAGGTCGGGGCACTCGAGGATGCCGAGGTCGTCGGGCTCGAATGCCGAGCGGTAGGTCCACGACGTCAGGTCGGGCGAGGTGTAGAAGCCGAGCCGGTGTCCTTCAGCGAGCACCATGAGCCACTCGCCGCGGGCGTCGTCCCAGACGACCTTGGGGTCGCGCCAGTGCGCCTCGCCCGGATTGTCCATCACGGGATTGCCGGCGTACGCCTCGAAGCGGTAGCCGCCGTCGGTCGACACGAACAGCGATTGCCGCTGCACCCCGTCGTGCTGCTGGGTCACGATCGCGATCACGGCGCCCGGCCCGAACCCGGCGGTGTTCTCGGTGTCGACGACGGCGCTGCCGGTCTCGATGTCACCGAGCCCGTTCTCGTACTTGTCGATCGCGACGCCCTCGTCGCGCCAGTGCACGAGGTCGGTCGAGGTCACGTGGTACCACTCGGTGCCGTTCCCCTCGGGGTAGTCGGCGTTGTAGAGGTAGTAGTAGTGCCAGCGGCCGTCGAGCCAGAACGGCCGCTGGGGGTCGTTCATCCAGTGCTCGTGCGGAGAGAGGTGCACTGCCGGGCGGTACGGCGACCACTCGGCGGGTCGGGTGAAGCCGGACGCGGATCGCGGATCCGGCTCGCCCGTGGCGGTCGAGGACGGCGCGTCGGAGGGACCGCCGTCACGGATGCCCCCGGTCACGAGGGCTCCCGAGACGAGGGCGAGCGCCGATGCGAGGGCGGCGATCAGCCACATGCTCCGGCGGCGGCTCCATGGGGCGCGCCGGGGCGGGACGGGGTCGGATGTCGCGCCCCGTCGGGGTGTTCCGTTCATGATCCTCCGTCGTGGTCTCGGTGCACCGCCCCTCCCGTCCGACCGCCGGCGAGGGCGCTCGGTCAGGACCGGCGGTGCGCCATCGCAGATGTCGTGGTGGGGAGAAGCGCATGCGCCACTCGAGGAATCGTCGGCCACGCTAGCCAGACCCAAATCGATTTGCAAACTTCCTAGTCGTGCCGAGGCGCCGTGGAAGCGCGACCATCCGCAGCAGCGCGCTGATCTGGGAATTCTCAACGGATTTCCGGGGTGCTGCGACTCGGCGATCGAGCTTGACATCGTTGTCAGGTCGGACATAGGTTCCTGTGTCGGGGAGAAGCGCAACGCCACGTTCGCGAGGGATCGGCCGTACAGACCGATTCGAAGGAAGCGAAGAACGTGAACATCACCACATCAGCGCGCCGCACCAGGCGCCTGCTCACCGGCGGCATCGCCACGGTGGGAGTGCTCGGCGCGACGCTGCTCGCCGGTGCACCGGCGAATGCCGAGACGGGCCCCGAGCTCCAGCCCGGTCCGGAGCCGACCGTCCACACCCAGGAGGCCTACGCGCCGGAGGACGACTTCACCGCGAAGTGGACCCGTGCCGATGCGCGGCAGCTCAAGCGGCTCTCCGACCCCGACGCGGGATCCCGCGAGAACTCGATGCCGGCGGCACTCACCATGCCGACGGTCCCGCAGGACTTCCCCGACATGTCCAACGGCGAGGTGTGGGTCTGGGACTCCTGGCCCCTGACCGACGAGGACGGCAACCAGTACAGCGTCAACGGCCAGGAGGTCATCTTCTCGCTCGTCGCCGACCGCAGCCTCGGGTTCGACGACCGCCACGTCTATGCGAAGATCGGCTACTTCTTCCGGCCGGCGGACGTGCCGGCCGAGGAGCGGCCCGAGAACGGCGGATGGACCTACGGCGGCCTCGTCTTCGATGAGGGCGTCACCGGCCAGATCTTCGAGGACCAGTCGTTCAGCCACCAGACCCAGTGGTCCGGCTCCGCGCGCATCTTCAAGGGCGGCGAGATCAAGCTGTTCTTCACGGATGTCGCCTTCTACCGTGACGCCGCCGGGAACAACATCAAGCCCTACGACCCGCGCATCGCGCTGAGCGTCGGGCACGTCCACGCCAACAAGAACGGCGTGAAGTTCACCGGCTTCGACACGGTCATCGACCTGCTCCAGGCCGACGGCACCTACTACCAGACCGGCGAGCAGAACGAGTTCTTCAACTTCCGCGACCCGTTCACCTTCGAGGACCCGGCGAACCCCGGTGAGACCTACATGGTCTTCGAGGGCAACTCGGCCATGCCGCGCGAGTCGGCCTCCTGCGACGCCGAGGACCTCGGCTACCGCGAGGGCGACCCGTACGCCGAGACGGTCGAGGAGGTCAACGCCTCGGGCGCGACCTACCAGATCGGCAACGTCGGCCTCGCGAAGGCCACGAACGACGAGCTCACCGAATGGGAGTTCCTGCCGCCGATCCTCTCGGCGAACTGCGTGACCGACCAGACCGAGCGCCCCCAGTTCGTGTTCAAGGACGGCAAGGCCTATCTCTTCACGATCACCCACCGTGGCACGTACGCGGCGGGCATCGACGGCCCGGAGGGCGTGTACGGCTTCGTCGGCAACGGCATCCGCAGCGACTTCCAGCCCCTGAACAGCGGTTCGGGGCTCGCACTCGGCAACCCGACGAACCTGAACTTCGCCGGCGGCCAGCCGTTCGCCCCCGACTACAACCAGCACCCGGGCCACTTCCAGGCGTACTCGCACTACGTCATGCCGGGCGGCCTCGTGCAGTCGTTCATCGACACCATCGGCACCCACGACGACTTCGTGCGCGGCGGCACCCTCGCGCCGACCGTCAAGATGGACATCGAGGGCGACTCGACGAGCGTCGACTACTCCTACGGGAACGACGGCCTCGGCGGCTACGCCGACATCCCCGCGAACCTCGACGTGAACTCGGGCGGAAAGCGGCAGTAGCCCGCATGACGGACGGATGCCGCGGGGCGATGCCCCGCGGCATCCGCTCGTTCCCGCGCCTGCACCGCTAGGCCATGATCGCGGCCGCGAGCTCGCGTCCGAGGGCCGTCTGCATCACGGCTCGCCGGGGCGTCCGGCGGCCGCGACTCCGTGCCGCCTCGAACGCCGACGCCCCGTCCGACGCGAGCACGGCCTCGACGAACGGCTCGATGGTGACGTAGGAGCGCTGGTCGGCGAGGCCCGTGCGGGCTCGGAGCGCATCGGCGGCGCCCAGCAGCAGCCCGGCGCGCTCCACGTCCCCCGCCGTCGCGGCGACCGCGCTGAGCCCCTCGAGGGCGAACGCGATGCCGTTGTCGTTGCGCAGCCGCACCGCGAGTTCGAGATTGCGCATGAACGCGTCGTCCCCGGGGCGCCCGAGTGCGAGCCGCGCCCATCCCACCTGCGTGAGGGCGATGCTCTCCACGAACATGTCCTCGGCGCGCACGGCGTCGTCGAGGGCCTGCTCGAACAGCGCCATCGCCCCCGCGAGGTCGCCTCGCTGCAACCGGATGCGCCCCAGCGCCCCGCGGTAGAGCGCCTCGAAGCTCGCATCGCCGTGCGCGATCTCGAGGTCGAGCGCCGCGCGCTGTCTCGCCTCGGCGATCAGGAGGTCCGGCGGCTCGACGGACATGTAGGCGAGCGAGGTCACGGTGAGGGCGAGAGCCTCGCTGGACACGTCGCCGGTCGAGTGGAAGAGCGCCACCGCCTCCTCGAGCGGCTCGATCCTGATCTCGGCATCGGTCTGCCAGAGCGAGACCCAGGACGGGAACGCGAGGGCGATGGCCCGAGTTCGTGTCGAGAGCGGGCGTCCGGCGTCGAGCACCGCTTCGGTCCAGGCTTTCGCCTCGGGCATGAAGCTCCGGATCCACCAGTAGAAGAGCAGGCGCCACACCGAGTCGGCGACGAGGTCCACCTCTCCGATGGCGATCAGGTGACGGTAGGCCGCCTGCAGGTTGTCCCGTTCCGCCTCGAGTCGCGCGAGCGCCGACAACTGGGTCGCCCCGCGCAGCAGCGGCTCGGTCTCGACGGCGAGGCGCACGTAGAAGTCGGCGTGAGCGCGGCGCACCGCGGCAGCATCCGCCTCCGGTTCGAACCTCGCCGTCGCGATCTCGCGCACCGGTGCGAGCATCGAGAACAGCGCGACCCCACGGTCGGCGTGCTGGCGGAGGAGGCTGCCGTCGACGAGCTCGAGGAGTGCCCCGAGCACGTCTGCGTCACCCGGCGCACCCTCGTTGATCGCCTCCACCGCGTCGAGGCTGAAGTCCCCCGCGAACACCCCCAGCCGTGCGAACAGCGCCCGCGCGTCCGGGCCGAGCAGGTCGATGCTCCACTCCACCGTGCGCTGGATGGTGCGCTGCCGCTCGGGCAGGTCGCGGGCCGCGGTCGCGAGCAGCGGAAGCATCCGGTCCAGCCGGGCGAGCATGGCCGACGGCGTGAGCGCCCGGATGCGTGCCGCCGCCAGCTCGATCGCGAGCGGCACGCCCTCGAGCGCCCGGCAGATGCGGGCGACTTCGGCGGCGTTGTCGACGGTGACGTCGAAGCGGGGGTCGGCCGCGCGCGCCCGGTCGCGGAACAGCTGCACGGCGGGCGACTCGACGATCTCCTCGAAGGACGCCAGTGACGGCTCCGGTGGCAGGACGAGCGGCTCGACGTCGAACACGTGCTCGCCGCGCACCCGCAGCCGCGCCCGGCTCGTCACGAGGAACGTCGCATCCGGCAGGTCGTCGAGCAGGGACGTCACGTCGGTGGCCGCGGGCAGCACCTGCTCGAAGTTGTCGAGCACGATGAGGTCACGTCGGCCGGCCCGGGCGATGCCGAGCTGCTCGCTGACCGGCCGATCGCCGGAATCCCGGACACCGAGCTCCCTGGCGATGGCGGGCAGCACGTCGGCCGGATCCCTCACATGCTCGAGGGGGACGAACGTGACCCGGTCGAACTGATCGCCGACCGCGTGGGCGATCTCGATCGCGAGTCGGCTCTTGCCGATGCCGCCGGGACCTGCCAGCGTGACGAGACGGTTCCCGTCCTGGCCGACCCAGCCGAGGAGCGTCGCGAGCTCGGCGTCGCGACCGAGCGAGGCCGTGTACGGCATCGGCAGGCGCGCAGCGGGCGGCGCCGCGGAGCCGGATCGGGCCGCCCCCGGTCGTGATGCGTCGAAGCGTTCGGCGAGGAGCGTCGCGAGGTCGGCCTCGAGCAGCTCGCCAAGCTCGTCCGCCGTCGAGAAGGGCGTGTACGAGGCGGCGCCCTCGTCGCGGACGCGCCCGAGGAGCCGGCCCAGCCGCTCCTCCGGATCGGCCGGCCGCTTCACGTAGATGAGCTTCGGCATGCCGGGCGGCGCGAGCCGGTACTCGTCCTCCAGGCCGGAGACCTGCTCGCCCGGTGCGATCCAGCCGTACTGCTGCCAGTAGATGCCGACGAAGACGTCGCTCTGCTCGAGGTACGCGCGATACAGCTCGCGTGGCGGGTGCGGCCGGGCGCCGAGCTCGAACATGACGGGCGCGAGCCGCAACCGTTCGATCGCGGTCCGAGCAGCCCGGCGCTCGGGCTCCAGCTCCTTGAGCGTCGAGCTGACGAACACCCGCAGCCGCTGGTCGGGCGTCCGGATCGAACCCTCCCGTACCATCCGGGTCACCGCGAGACCGATTCCGTCGGCTCGAGTGCCAGGTCGAGCGCCGCGCGCCGGGGCATCCGTCGCCCCCGCTCCCGCGCCGCCTGGAACTCCGCCGCGCGGTCCGATGCGAGGATGCGGTCGACGATCGGCCGGTAGGTGAGCTTCGATCGCTGGTCGACCAGGCCGGTGCGCAGCCTGGCGGTCTCGCTCGCGCCGAGGAGCACGCCGGCGCGGTCGATGTCGCCGGCCACGGCTGCGCAGCTCGCGAGCCCTTCGAGCGCGTACCCGATCCCGTTCTCGTTGCCGAGTTCCAGGGACAGCTCGAGGTGCCGGGCGAAGCGCTCCGGACGCGGCTCACCGCGAGCGAGCCACGCCCATCCCGAGTTCGAGAGCGTGACGCTCTCGACGAAGCGGTCGCCCGCCCGGCGCGCGTCCTCGAGGATCTCCTCGAAGACGTCGATGGCGCCGTCAGGGTCGCCCTTCGTGAGCAGGAGGGTGCCGAGCGCGTTCCGGAGCATCGCCTCGAACGTCGGATGCTCCCGTCGGCTGACGAGCTCGAGTGCCCGACGTTGCACCCGCTCGGC
>JAPSJU010000437.1 GCA_031178025.1 Agromyces sp.
GACCGGCTCGTCGAGGAACTCGGTGGAACCGTCGACACCGTGGATGAGCTGCGATACCGCGGCGACGGGTGGCCGGGCACGTTCCGGTTCCGCGGTGCCGACGGCAGCTCCGGCACGATGTCGTACCAGCAGTCATGGGGCAAGCGGCTCGGGCGGACGGTGCAGACACGATGCAAGCTCTGCGTGGACGGCACGGGTGAGTTCGCCGACGTCGCAGTCGGTGACTTCTGGGAGTCGGACGCCGACGGCTTCCCCGTCTTCGACGATGCGCTCGGGAACTCGGTGGTCATCGCACGCACCGAACGAGGCGCCCGCCTGCTGCAGGAGGCGGCGGCCGACGGCATCGTCGTGCTCGCCGGCGTCGACCTCGACGACGTCGCGCAGGTGCAGCCGCTGCAGCGGTTGCGCCGCTCGACACTCGTCGGCCGGTTGCTCGGCCGGGCGCTGGGTGGGAAGCGCATCCCCCGCTACCGCGGGTTCGGACTGATGTCCTCGGTGCGCAGGAACGCCCCGGCGAACGTGAAGGCGGCGATCGGGATGTTCACGCGCACCGTCGGGCTGCGGCGGTGACGGCACGTACCGTCGCAGGTCCTGGTGTCCCGTGGGTCGACTCGATTGCTCCGCGAGCGGCGCTCGTGGTCGCCGCATCGACCGCGGTGGTCGTGCTCTCCCTCATCGCCGTGTCCGTCCCGGTCGTCGGCCTCGCGCTCGCGGTGCTGTGCATCGCGGTCCCCATCGTGGTGAACCGGCCGCTCCTGCTCGTCTACGCCACGGTGGTCGCGGCGTTCACCACCGTTCCGGCCGCGGTCCCGACCACGGTCGTCCTCGGCTCCTACAGCGTGCGCCTCTACGAGGTACTGCTCGTCGTGGCGTTCGCATGCGTCGTCGCCACCCGTCCCGCCGGCAGGGCCGTGCGGGTCGCCGAAGCGCTGATCTACGGCGTGCTCGCGCTGTGGTCCATCGTCGGCGTCGCGAACGGCAACGAGATCGGGTGGGTCCTCGCCGACGTCCGCCCACTCGTGCTGCTCGCGCTCGCCTTCGGCATCGCGGGGCGGCTCGCCGGCGGCCCGGCGGCGGGCGTGGTGATACGGCTGATGGTGCCCGTGCTCTGGATCTCCGCCGTGCTCACGGTGCTCGGCTCGGCGGCGGGGCTGCCCATCTCCGGCCGGGAGGAGCTCGCCTCCCTCTCGCTGGCCGCCGACGCGGCGACGCGCCTCCTCTCACCCGCGACGTATGCGTCGGTCGGCGTCATCTGCATCGCCGTCGCGTTGCTGATCATGGGCCGGGCATCCCTGCGAGGCACGCTGCCGTGGCTGCTGCCGGCCGTCATCATCGTGGGGCTCAGCTTCTCGCGGAACGCCGTCATCTCCATCGCGGTCGCGGTGCTCGTCGGGCTCCTGGCGAGCCGGTCGACGAGGTCGTGGTTCAGGAGCGCCGGCTACGCGGCCGCCCTGCTCGCATTCGGCGCGCTGGCGTGGGGCATCATCTCCGCCACGTCTGCAGTTCCGGTGAGCGCCTGGATGCTGCAGCAGGCGGAGTCCTTCGCCGGCCGCGTCGTCGAGGGCATCTCCTCGACCGCGATCGCCGCCGACGGATCGGCCCGATACCGCCTTGACCAGGAGGATCCCCACCTCTGGTCCGC
>JAPSJU010000438.1 GCA_031178025.1 Agromyces sp.
CGACGCCCGGGTCGAGGCGCTCGCGGCGCTCCTCACCGACCAGCGCACGAAGGACTACATCCTCGAGACCTGGGGCGGGCTGATCGTTCCGGTCGACTGACCGGGACGGCCCGGGGGCTTCCCGTGTGCCCGGGGCAGCCGACGATGATCGACCTCCTCGCCGGCCCTCAGCCCTGGAAGTCCTCGGGGTCCACCTCGTCGAGGAATCGCTTGAACTCGTCGAGTTCGGCCTCCTCGGTATGGTCCTCCGCCAGCTCGGCGGGGATGCCGGCGGTCTCGAGCACCTCGTCGGCGACCCAGATCGGCGCCTCCGTGCGAACGGCGAGCGCCACCGCATCCGACGGGCGCGCGTCGATGACGTAGCCGCCCGACGGGCCGCCCAGGGTGATCTCCGCGTAGAAGGTGCCGTCCTCGATCCTGGTCACCTCGACCCGCAGGACCTGGGTGTCGAGGGTGTCGAGCAGCATCTTCATGAGGTCGTGCGACAGGGGGCGCGGCGCCTCCTCCCCCGAGAGCGCGATGAGGATGGAGGTCGCCTCCTGCTGGCCGATCCAGATCGGCAGCACGCGCTGCTCGACGCCCTCCTCCTCGAGGAGCGGCTTCAACAGCACGATGTGCTGCCGGGCGGCATCGAGCGCGATGCCGAGGACGCGGACCTGGACCATGCTGCTCCCGTTCGTACGATCGGGCGTGATACAGCAATCGTAGGTCGCGGTGCCGTCGCCGCGACCGGGTTGACGGACGCCTCGGGCATCGGCTGCGGTGCCGCTACTCGGCTTCCTGGGCGAGGCGACGCAGCAGGCGGGCGAGGCTCGCCTGCTCCTCCCTGGAGAGGCCGCGCAGCTCCTCGGCCTCGCGCTCGGCGAGCCGCCGCATGGCCTCGTCGACGCGGGTCGCGCCTTCGGGAGTGAGCCGGACGAGCACGCTGCGTCCGTCACGGGGATTCGGGAGTCGTTCGACCAGGCCGCGACGCACGAGGTTGTCGAGCCGGTTCGTCATCGCCGCGCTGCCGATCATCGTGGCCCCGATGAGTTGCGCCGGGCTCAGCTCGTGCGGGGGCGTCGCCCGCGCGAGTGCCGCGAGCACGTCGAACTCCCACGCCGCGAGCCCGGCACCGCTGAATGCGCTCGCCCGCAGGCGACCGAGCCGGTTCGCCACCCGCCGCAGCCGCGACATCACGTCGAGCGGCGTCAGGTCGACGTCGGGGAGCCGGCGCGACCACGCGTCGATGATGAGGTCGACCTCATCGTCGCTGTTGTCGTGGTCGTCGCGATCACGCACGCTCGGTGCCATACCGTCACGGTATCCCGCCGCAGCCGGGCGGTCGAATGAAGCTCTCGGTTTCGACGCCTAGGCTCGTGATACCGTCATCCCCCTCTCAGAAGGAGCCCGCCATGAGCGACCCCGCGGCCCTCGACGTCTTCGACCGCCGGGAATCGGAGGTGCGCGGGTACATCCGCGCCTTCCCCACCGTCTTCGACCGAGCGGTCGGCTCGACGCTCATCGACGCCGACGGCCGCGAGTACCTCGACTTCTTCGCCGGTGCGGGCGTGCTGAACTACGGCCACAACAATCCCGTCTTCACGCGTGCCCTCATCGAGTACCTCGAACGCGACGGCATCATCCACGGCCTCGACATGGC
>JAPSJU010000439.1 GCA_031178025.1 Agromyces sp.
CGAGGTGGCGGTCCGCACCGGCATCCCACCGCGCGCCCTGGCCGGATACGGGGGAGCCGAGCTGGCGATCGCCGACGAGGCACCCGGGTGCCGGCTCCGCTGGAGCATGCTGGCCGCCCTCGGCGGCCTCGAATCGGGTCACGGCACCCACGCGGGCTCGGTGCTCGACGAGACCGGGACGGCGCGCCCGGCGATCCTCGGACCGGACCTCGACGGCACCGCGTACGACCGCATCGACGACACCGATCGCGGCGTGCTCGACGGGTCCGACCGCGTCGACCGTGCGACCGGACCGATGCAATTCATCCCGTCGACATGGCAGGCCTGGGGTGCCGACGGCAACGGCGATGCGACAGCCGATCCCCAGCAGATCGACGATGCCTCGCTTGCGGCCGGCCGCTACCTCTGCAGCCACGGCGACCTCGCCGATCCGGCGACGTGGCGACGCGCGGTCCTCGCCTACAACCACGTCGACAGCTACGCCGACTCGGTGACGGACGCGGCGGCGGCGTACGCCGAACTCGCGCACGGATGATCGAGCCGCTCGGTCTGGTGTCGGGTCGATACCGACTCGGCGAACTGCTCGGCACGGGCGGTTCGGCGTCGGTCTTCGCCGCGGTCGACACCGGGAGCGGCACCCCGGTCGCGCTCAAGCTCCTGCACCCGCACCTCTCCGGAAGCCCGACCGCTCGGGACGCGTTCCTGGCCGAGGCCCGGCGCATGCAGGACCTGCGGCATCCCAACATCGCCGGCGTGCTCGACGTCGGCGTCGACACCGGATCCCTCGAACCCGTCGCGTGGATCGCCCTCGAGCGCGCCGACGGCGCGAGCCTCGCCGAGCATGTCGGGCGGTTCGGCCGGCTGAGCGTCGCGGAGGCGGCGGCCGTGCTCGACGGCATCCTGGCTGCGCTCGAGGCGGCGCACGGGATGGGCCTCGTGCATCGCGACATCTCGCCGGCCAACGTCATGGTCAGCCGCGCCGGCGCCGGCGTGGTCACCGTCGAGGGCGTGCGGCTGCTGGACTTCGGGCTCGCGGATGCCGCGGGACGAGCGGCAACCGGTACCGACATCCTCCGCAGCGAGGCCGCCGGGGAGGCGGCCGGTCGAGCGGGCGTGATCGGCAACGTCGACTACATGTCGCCCGAGCAGGCGCGCGGCGCAGCCGTCGATGAACGCGGTGACGTCTACCAGGCGGGGGCGGTGCTCTACTTCGCGCTCACCGGACGGCGCCCGTTCACCCGTCCGACCGCGGCCGAGACGATGCGCGCGCATCGGGAGAGCCCGCCGCCGGTGCCCTCCGTGCTCGCGCCGGGGGTGCCGCGCCAGCTCGATCGGATCGTGGTGCGCGCGCTGCTCAAGGACCCCGCCGACCGATTCGGCTCGGCCGCCGAGATGCGAACGGCGCTCACGGAGATCGTCGGATCGGCCCCCGACGCGCACCCCGACGGGGGCCGCGGTGCACGCGCGACTCGGGCACCGGCATCCCGTCCTCCTCGCGACGGCCCGGTGCGCACCCTCGACGACGAGGCGGTCACGAAAGTGCTCGGCAGCACGTCGGTGCCGACGCGTTCGACCGCCGACGCCCACACCGCGATCCAGCGACGACGGCCGGTTCGACGAGCGGCCGCCGGCCGCCGGCC
>JAPSJU010000096.1 GCA_031178025.1 Agromyces sp.
CCGAGACCAGCCCCCGCCGCACCAGGATCTCGAGCGCGGCCTCACGCTCGCCCTCCCGGTCGCCTCCGACGGGGCCCCCGGCCTGGAGTGCGTCGAGCTCCTCGAGCACCCATCGCTCGGACCCCGGAGGCCGCTGCCTGGCCCAGTCGAGCAGCGCCGTCATGCCGGCGATCCGGGAGACCACGCGAACGTGCTCACGATGGCATCGCTCAGCGCGATGCATCCGTCGAGGTCCTCGACCGGCATGGGATCCTCGGTGCCCTGGAGGATCGAGGTGCACAGCAGCAGCGCCGCGCGGCGCGCGCTGCCCGGCACGGGCACGAGGTAGTTCACCTGCTCGTTGACGCCGCCCTCGAGGCCCTTCGGTCGCGCGAAGGTACGACGCCAGCGCACGATGGTGTGGTCGTCGCCGAGGAATTCGGCGCCATGCTGCCGGAACAGGTCGCTCACGTGCCCGTCGAGGGATGCCCCGCTCGGCTCGGTGAGACGGACCGCCGTGATCGTCATCGGCACGAGGGTGTGCTCTGGCACCTCGGTCGGCAGGAAGACGGCGACCCCGTCGCGACTCCGGAGGTCTCGGAACGAGGCCTTCACCGCGGCCGTGAGCTGGAACTCGAGGTCCGGCCTGCCGTAGGACCGCATCCGGGACCGCATCGCCTGCAGCAGTTCGCGTTCGTCCTCGGGGGTCGGCTGATGACGTGTCCAGCCCGGCGGGAACAGCAGCCGGAACGCCGGCACGGCCGGCGCGGTCGAACTCGCCGTCATCGCGCCTCGAGCCTCACCGTGTCGACGAGTTCCCACAGCTCGGGCGCCATCATCCCGAGCATCTCCGCGTCGCCGCTGCGCGCGATGACCGCGACCGTCGCCTGTTCGGGTGCGAAGAGGTAGCCGAGTTCGGCGACCGCCGCGTTCCCGTCGCGGTCGCCGATGATGCGCGAGTAGCCCACCCCGTCCCCGAGGCCGTTGGCGTGCACGGCCATGGGGCGCATCGCGACCATGCTCTGCAGGCCCGCGAGCTCGGCCATCAGGTCGACCTCGCCGTCGCGGGGAAGGGCGAACATCTGCACGTACCCGGCTGCGGGAACTCCGTACGGGCAGTACCAGAGGGCCACCATCCGACCCGGATCGAGTTCGGCGTACTGCTGCTCCAGCTGCCGTGCGAGCTGTCCGGCCCACGGCTCGGCATCCCACGGGGCGGACGTCGGAGTCGTCGCCGCGACCCGACGTGTCCACGCGGGAAGGTCGGCGTCGGTGTCGGTGGGGAACTCGGCCGGCACGGGAAGCCACCATTTCGACTCGTAGTCGAGCGAGTAGGACAGCATCGGTCCAGCATACGGATCGGACACGGCGCGGATGTTCAGTTCCGAGCCAGTTCCGTCGCCCACCGATCGGTGGGATCGGTCAGCGCGTCGGAGATCTGGCCGCCGAGCTCGTACGCTCCGTAGCCGGGCTTGCCGATGCTGTCGATCACGTTCAGGCCCTGCGTCAGGGCATTGTTCCCGTGCTGGATGCCGTCGAGTGCCGTGCCGGCGAGCGCGCCGTCGACCCGGCCCGTCACCGCCGGACCCGCGCCTGCGTACGCCGACGAGACGGCATCGCCGACCGCGCCGCTCGGCCCGCCCGTGATCCGGTTCACCCAGCCCGTGACGCCGGTGTACGAGACACCGCTGACGTCGTCGGCGAACGTCCGCACCTGGTTGATGATGTTCTGGCTCTGCGTCAGGTTGCCCCGCGAGTTCGTGACCGGTCCGCGCAGGAACGCCGTGAAGCCGCTCAGCGCGCGGACCTCGCGGAAGGGCGTGAGGCCGATGACGTCCTCACCGAAGCCTCGCGAGAACGAGCCGAGCCGCGAGAGGAATCGTCCGGATCCCCTGAACAGGTTGCCGAGCTTGGCCAGCCGGCCGAACGGGAACACCCCGAGCGCCGCGGTGAAGATGTCCCAGCCGTTGCCACGGCCCGCTGCGACCTTCCAGATCGTCAGCCCGAGCGTGAGGAGCCCGGCGATCGCACCGAGCAGGAGGATGAGCGGACCGCCGATCACGATGGCGAGCACCGCCAGAACGATCCCCGCCACAGCGAGCACCACGAGGATGGCCTCGATCGCCGGCAGCGCGTCATCCCAGAAGCCGTCCTCGACGCCGCGGTCGTTGGCGTCACGCAGTCCGTTGAGCGCGTTGTCGTACGCCTCGTCCCACGTCTCGAAGGGAGCGTCGTACCTCGCCGCCGCCTCCCGCCAGGCCTCATAGGCGTCGCCGCTCGCGTCCCGCAGCTCCGCCGTGCCCTGTTCCCTCAGCTCCTGCTGCTCGGGCGTCTCGGCCAGCGGCGGAACGGCCGAGTCGACGTCGAGGAACGCGCCCCGCGCGGCCTCGTAGGCGCGCCAGAGCTCGGCGCACTCGTCGGCCACCGTGTTGAGCGTGGGCTGGTGGGCGATGAGCGCCTCGCCGTACTCCCGCACCACCCTGCCGCTCGGTTCGTAGCGATCGCCGGCCCTGCCGAGGTCGACGTGGAGGTCGCCGACGTTCTCGCGGATGCGTTCGATCGAGTAGCCTTTGCCCTCGGCGCCGTCCGCGATCGCCTTCAGCAGCCTGGCGGATTCGCGCATCTGCATGCCGAGCGACTCCATCTCGGTGCCGCGACCCTTGATCGCCTCGCCGTCGCCGCCGATACGGCGGATCTCATGCCCTCGAGGTGACGCTTCCATCAGTTCTCCTTCGGCAGATCGGCTGTCTCGTTCCTGTCGACCGAGAGCGAAGCGGATGCCTCGGCATCCCATTCGCTCCACGCCGTGCCGACGTCCTCGACATGCTTCTGGATCTCCTCGACGTCCTGCTTGAGGGTTTCGCGCTTGTCGTTCCACGCGGCCTCGAACCGGTCGGCCTGGTCACGCAGCCCGGTCCGCTCGTAGGGCGTGCCGATCGCCTGCTCGAGGTCGTTCGCCCGCGATCCCGCCTTCTCGAACTCGACGATGATCTGCTTGAGGGACCCGTTCAGTTCGTTGAGCACCTCGTAGGGGATCAGCACTCCGTCGCTCACGACACGCTCCTTCCTCGACTGCGGCGATCGACCGCGTGTGCCACGTTAGCGGCTCGTGTCACGACAGCAGATGGGGAGCGGTCCCCACCCGTCACTGCGCGCGATCGGCGAGGGGGAGCTGCACGGTGCGGATGCGGCCGTTCTGCACGAAGATGCCGCGCCCCTCCGGGAACTCGCTTCGCCTGACCTTGGGGAACGGGACCTTGAAGACGGAGTCCCCGTCGAAGGCGTCGGGTCGGAGGGCGACGCCACGGCGTCCGGCCTTGAAGTCGCCGATGAAGCCGAATCCGCTCGACAGCGCCGAGACGTCCGCGTCGCCGACCAGGAACTGCTCGCTCCGGTTGATCGCCTGGAACAGCTCCTTCAGGGGCCGCTCGGCGTCGGTGTCGGCGAACTGCGGCACGTTCTCGACGACGATGACCATCCGCCCCGGGATGTCCTCGTCGGGCACGACCTCGATGAGTTCGCGCGCCAGCGACTTGACCTCCTCGATCGTCACCGCGCTGCGGATCCACGGGGCGTGATCGCGCAGCTGTGCGCGGCGTCCGGCGATGTGGAACAGCCGCGCGGCGGGGTCCTGACGACGGAGCGCGTCGACGATCGCACGCAGGGCGTTCGTCTTCCCGCTCTGCGGGGGCCCGGTGACGATGAACGTGCCGACCGGCTCGAATCCGGTCGGGCCCAGCGTGTCGTCGACGATGCCGAGGACCGGCTCGGCGCCTGCCGTGTCGGGCAGGTCGCTCGATCGCAGGCTCGTGGGGAGCGCGCCGATCTCGGGAGCCTCCGCGGCGCCCGCGGCACGGAGCTCCGCGGCGAGCCGGGAGAGGGCCTTCGACTGCTCGGCGGCGTTCGACGTGCCGCCGAGCACCGCGATCTGCGTCTCGAACCCGTCGACGATCGCACGGCCGGGAGCAGAGCCCTCACCGAGCACGTCCTTGGGCACCCCGAGCACTCCGTAGGCCGCCTCATCCGACATGCGCAGCACGAGGCGCTTGGAGATGTTGGCGCTCACCGCGGTGGGGACGGCACCCGAGCGGTCGGCCGTCACGATCGCGTGCACGCCCAGCGGACGCCCCTCGGCGAGCACCCGCATGAACACGTTGTAGAACGGCAGGCGAGCCGTCGTGGAGTCCCATTCCGTGCGGAACTGCCCGAAGCCGTCGACGAGGACGATCACCCGGGGCTCGTTGCGCCCGGTGATCTCCCGATACTCGGTCAGGGTGGCGGCATCCACCTCGCTGAAGGCCTTCGCCCGGCGGTCGAGCGTCTCGCCGAGCGTGCGGAGGAGCCGCTGCACGCGTTCGGCGTCGTCGCCGCCGATCACCGAGCCGACGTGGGGCAGCCCTTCGAGCGAGCGGAGGCCGCCCGAGCCGAAGTCGAGGGCGTACACGTGCACGGCGCCGAGTTCGGGCCTCATGCCGGAGGAGATGGCGATGGTGCGCAGCGCCGTCGACTTGCCGGCGCCGCTCGTGCCGTAGACGAGCATCGAGCCGTCGCGGTCGGGGGCGAACACCATCGCCTCCTGCAGCTGGCGCTCGGGCACGTCGGCGAGGCCGAGGGTGATGGAGCCGTCTCCGCTGACCGGCAGTGCCGCGAGGTCGACCGTCGACGCGAGATCGTCGAGCCACGGTCGGCGCGGCGCCGGGATGCGCGCCTCGTTCGCGCCCTCGACGAGGGTCCGGACGATGCGCTTCTGGTCGTTGGGGCCGAGGTCGACGTCGTGCGATTCGGACTCCTGTTCGGCGGCGGCCTCCCAGAGCACCGGCGTGCCGAAGCGGAGTTCGCCGACGCGCACCTCGGCCTTCGCGACCTCGTTCGTCGTCCAACCTCCGGCGTAGGCGGACTGGAAGCCGACGAGCCGGCCGGGGCCGGTCTTCGCGATCCCCCGGCCCGGGATGGAGGGGTCGAAGGTGCCGGCGACGGGGTCGCCGACGACATCGCGCGAGTCCGACTCGTCGGCCATCCGCAGCGCGACCCGCAGGTTCGTGTTCGCCCGCAGGTTGTCCTTGATGACGCCGGCGGGTCGCTGCGTGGCCATGATGAGGTGGATGCCGAGCGAACGGCCGCGCTGCGCGATGTCGACGACGCCGTCGACGAACTCGGGCACCTCCCCCGCCAGCGCCGCGAACTCGTCGATCACGAGCACGAGCGCCGGCGGGCACTCGGGATCGCGGCGCTTCTCGAGCTCGAGCAGGTCCTTCGCCTTCTTGCGGTTGAACAGGTGCTCCCGATGGTGCAGTTCGGCCCGGAGGCTCGTGAGGGCCCGGCGCACGAGGTGGGGGCTCAAGTCGGTCACGAGACCCACGCAGTGCGGCAGGTCGACGCAGTCGGCGAAGGCGGAGCCGCCCTTGTAGTCGACGAAGAGGAAGGTGACGCGGTCGGGACTGTACTCCGCCGCCATGCCGAGTACCCAGGCCTGCAGGAACTCCGACTTGCCCGAACCCGTCGTCCCGCCGACGAGCGCGTGGGGTCCCTGGGTGCGCAGGTCGAGGGTCATCGCGTCCGGGCTCCCCTGGCCGACGAAGGCCTTGAGCGTCCCGGCGCGACGCAGCCGGGGAAGGATGGCACCCGAACGGTCGAGGATCGAGTTGTTCTGGCGCCAGCGTTCGACCACGGTGCCGGGGTGCTCGCCGAACTCATGGCCGATGAGGCTCAGCATGGAGACGTGCCGGGGCAGGTCGCTCGCGTCCTCGACGACGGTGCTCGCGTCGACGACCGGCGCGAGTCGCTTCGCGAAGACGTCGGCGTACTGCCTCGAGACGCCCTCGATCCGCACGCCCTCGTACCGCTCGCCGGCCCGCACGAATCCCACGGTCGCGTTGTCGAGGCCCTGGGTCGCGTCGATGTAGGTGCGGCAGGCGGCCGGGAGGGACTCGACCGTGGGACCGACGAACACGGTGTAGATGCCGACGTCCGGCCCGCGCTCGATGAGCTGGGTGAGGCGGGGACGGTCGACGGGTGCGCCGGCCGACACGAAGAGCACGAGCGCCGTGTCACCGTCGCCCTCTCCCCGGTCGCCGCGGTCGACGGCGGAGCCGACCTGGGAGCCGAGTCGCATCGAGGTGTCCTCGTCGCGGAGCGGCCCACGCCGTGTGGGGACGCCGCGGAGGCCGCCGAGGATGGACTCCTCGAGCGCGTTGAGCAGCCGCGTGCCCGCCGACTGGCTGTCGGCCAGCGCGATCTCCGAGAACGGGTTCCGCACGCTCGAGGTGTGCGGAAGCCACTTCATCCACTCGAGCTCCGCCGACCAGGTGCGGTCGACGATCGCGGCGGTGATCACCTCGTTCGGCGCGTGGAGGCCGAACAGCTGCACGCCGATGGATCGTACGACGTCACCCGCCAGGTGCTCGGGGCCGGCGATGCCGATCGCGCCGGAACTCGGCAGGAGCTCGAGGATCGGCACGTCGTCGATCGACGCGTAGCGTGTGCGGAGGTCTCCGACCTGCAGCTCGTACTTCGCGATGCCGCTCGACGCGCCGCTCGACTCCTGGATGGTGTTGCGGCTGGCGGCGCGACCCAGTCCGAGGCGCAGTGCGAGGAAGTTCCAGTGCTCGGGCCGTCGGGTCCAGAGCAGCGGACCGAGTCGCATCGCCTCCTCGTACACGTGCGCGACCGGAGGCGCCTCGGCGTTCCGGCGCTCGCGCTCCACGGCGACCTGCCCGTCCAGCTCGGACTCGAGGTCCTCGAGTTGCACCTCGAAGGTCTCGATCTCCTGCCGCAGCTTCTTCCCGCTCTGCGTCCGCTGCCCGATGTAGTTGCCGAGCATCATGATCGGCGACATGACGACGAGCAGGAGGGATGCCGGGCGCAGGGTGAAGGCGTAGATGCCGAGGCCCATGAGGATGGGCGAGATGATCATCGGCCACGGGAACATCCGCGGATTCGCCTCGCTCGGCACCGCGGGGTGCGCGAAGTCGGTGCCGGGGTAGCGCGGCTCCACTCGCGGTGAGCGGTTGAAGGTGAGCGCGCCGCCCCGTTCGAGGACCCGGTCCTCCTCGGTCGCCGGCCCGCGGGTGGGGGTGACCGAGATCTCGGTGTCGCCCAGCACGACGACCTGGCCGGGGGCCAGGCGGGCACGTGCGACATGTCCGCCGTCGACCAGTACGCCGTTCGCCGAGTTCAGGTCGACGAGCTCGACCGAGGCGCCGACCTCGATCCGCGCATGGCGCTTCGAGATGAGCGGATCGGCGAGCACGACGTCGGTCCCCGCCGAGGCCTGGCGCCCGATGACGTGGTGGCCCTCCACGAGCTCGATGCGACGACCGGCCTCGGGGCCGTTCAGCAC
>JAPSJU010000097.1 GCA_031178025.1 Agromyces sp.
CTCGCGCGGACGGCGAGACGCCCTGCGCAGTATCGATTCAGGAGACGCATGTCCGGGCATTCCAAGTGGGCGACGACCAAGCACAAGAAGGCCGTCATCGACGCACGACGAGCGAAGTCGTTCGCGAAGCTCATCAAGAACATCGAGGTCGCCGCGAAGATGGGCGGCGCCGATCTCTCGGGCAATCCGACGCTCGTCGACGCCGTGCAGAAGGCGAAGAAGACCTCCGTACCGAACGACAACATCGACCGGGCCATCAAGCGCGGTGCCGGCCTGACCGGCGAGTCCATCGAGTACACGACGATCATGTACGAGGGGTACGGACCGAACGGCGTCGCCCTCCTCATCGAGTGCCTCACCGACAACCGCAACCGAGCCGCGGCCGAGGTGCGCACGCTCATGTCCCGCAACGGCGGCACGATGGCCGATCCCGGCAGCGTCGCGTACAACTTCGCTCGCAAGGGCGTGATCGTCGTCGGCAAGACCGACGGCCTCACGGAGGACGACGTGCTGGCCGCGGTGCTCGACGCCGGTGCCGAGGAGGTCACCGACGAGGGCGACACCTTCGAGGTCGTCACCGAGGCATCCGACATGGTCGCCGCCCGCACGGCCCTCCAGGAGGCGGGGATCGACTACGACTCCGCCGACGCGGCGTTCGTACCGAACCTCAAGGTCGAGATCGACGCCGAGACGGCGCGCAAGGTGTTCCGCCTCATCGATGCGCTCGAAGACAGCGACGACGTGCAGAACATCTACTCGAACTTCGACCTCAGCCCCGAGGTGCAGGCCGAACTCGAGGCGGAGTAGCCGATCGCCGTGCGCGTGCTCGGCATCGACCCAGGCCTGACGCGCTGCGGCGTGGGCGTCGTCGATGTCGAGCCGAACCGCACCGCCCGGCTCGTCGACGTCGTCGTGCTCCGCTCGCCGGCAGAGCTCGACACGCCTCGCCGGCTCGCTCGCATCGCCGAGGGGCTCGAGGCGATCATCGACGAGCACCGCCCCCACGCCGTGGCGCTCGAGCGCGTCTTCGCCCGCAGCGACGTGTCGACCATCATGGGGACCGCGCAGATCTCCGGCGTGGCCATGCTCATCGCAGCCCGCCGGTCGCTCCCGGTGGCCCTGCACACGCCGAGCGAGGTGAAGGCCGCCATCACCGGATACGGCCGGGCCGACAAGGCGCAGGTGGGCGCGATGGTGGCGCGCATCCTCGGCCTCGACGCCGTGCCGAAGCCGGCGGATGCCGCCGACGCGCTCGCCCTGGCGATCTGCCACGCCTGGCGCACGGGAGGGGTGGCCGGTGCCGCCGTGGCCGACGCGAAGGCGCCCGTGCCGGAGGGCACCGTGCTCACGCCGGCGCAGCGTGCATGGATCGCCGCCGAGCGTTCCGCCGCCGTGTCGGGAGCGGCCCGTAGGCTGAAGGAGTGATCTCCTCTCTCCGTGGCCGCGTGCTCAGCTCGGCCGGCAGCTCGGTCGTGATCGAGGTCGGTGGCGTCGGATTCCACGTGCACACCACGCCCGCGCTCGCCCTCGCGAGTCGGGAGGGGAGCGAGCTCGCGGTGCACACGAGCCTCGTGGTCCGTGAAGACGCATTGACGCTCTTCGGCTTCGCGAGCCGCGCCGAACTCGAGGTCTTCGAACTGCTCATCGGCGTGACCGGCGTGGGGCCCAAGTCGGCGCTCGGCGTGCTGTCGTCCCTCTCTCCCGAACAGGTGGCCGGCGCGGTCCAGGCAGATGACGACGCCGTGTTCCGCAAGGTCAGCGGCATCGGCCCGAAGACGGCGAAGCTCATCACGGTGTCGCTCGCCGGCAAGCTCATCGCGACGAGCACGGTCGCCGCGCCGCAGTCGACGATCGTGTCCGGCACCGCCGCGGAGAGCGTGCTCGCCGCGCTCACGGGGCTCGGGTGGTCGGAGCGGGTCGCCGCCGACGCGGTCGACGAGACCATGGCCGCCGCATCCGAAGCGGACGCCGCGTCGGTGCCCACGCTGCTGCGCCTGACGCTCGCCCGGCTCGGACCCGCCCAGCAGGCCGGGAGGGCGCGATGACCCGCGACGGGGCGGGGGATCGCGGCGCGTCCCACTCGAGCACGTTCGACGACCGCCCGATCGAGGAGGACGGGATCGACCTGACCGACCCCGCGCTCGTCTCCGAAGCCGAGCTCGCCTTCGAGGGGGCGCTGCGACCCAGGAGCCTCGCCGAGTTCGTCGGACAGACACGGGTGCGCGGGCAGCTGCAATTGCTGCTCACCGCGGCGACGCTGCAGCAGCGCACACCCGACCACATCCTCCTCGCCGGCCCGCCGGGGCTCGGCAAGACGACACTCGCGATGATCGTGGCGTACGAGGGTGGGCGGCCCCTGCGGATGTCGAGCGGCCCCGCCATCCAGCACGCCGGCGACCTCGCCGCCATCCTCAGCTCGCTCGTGCCCGGCGAGGTGCTCTTCATCGACGAGATCCATCGCATGGCCCGGTCGGCCGAGGAGATGCTCTATCTCGCGATGGAGGACTTCCGGATCGACATCATGGTGGGCAAGGGGGCCGGCGCGACGTCCGTGCCCCTCGACCTCGCGCCCTTCACGCTCGTCGGGGCCACGACGCGCGCGGGCCTGCTTCCCAATCCGCTGCGCGATCGGTTCGGCTTCACGGCGCACCTGGAGTTCTACGACGAACCCGAGCTCGAGCAGGTGCTCGCCCGGGCCGCGACCCTGCTCGGACTTCCCATCGACGGCGAGGCGATCGCCGAGATCGCGGGTCGCTGCCGGGGAACCCCGCGCATCGCCAACCGACTCCTGCGCCGGGTGCGCGACTACGCGCTCGTGCACGGCGGCGGAGCGGGCGTGGGGGCGGTGCGGGCGGCCCTCGAACTCTACGACGTCGACCCGCTGGGACTCGACCGGCTCGACCGCGCCGTCATGCTGACGATCCTCACCCGGTTCGGCGGGGGACCGGTGGGCCTCAACACCCTCGCGGTCTCGGTCGGCGAGGAGTCGGAGACGATCGAGGCCGTCGTCGAGCCGTTCCTCGTCCGGATCGGCCTCATCACCCGCACCCCCCGGGGCCGCGTGGCGACGCCGTCCGCATGGCGCCACTTCGGCCTCGCTGAGGGCGCTCCCGGCGCCGCGACGGCGCTTCCGATCGATGACCTATAATCCAAGAAGGCTTCGCCCTCGCCGCCGTCGATCTCGTGCGGTTCACCGCACACCGGAAGGTTCCCTCCCCTCATGACGTTCGATCCGTTCACCATCATCATGCTCGCCGTCCTGGCGGTCCTGATCTTCTTCATGTTCCGCAACTCGCGCAAGCGTCAGGCCGATGCCCGCGAGCTGCAGTCGAAGGTCCAGCCGGGCGCGACGGTCATGACCAACTTCGGTGTCTTCGGCACCATCCTCTCCATCGACGAAGAGGAGAACCGGGTCCTCCTCGAGACCACGCCCGGCGTCGTGCTCACCGTGCACCGCCAGACCGTGGCCCGCGTCGTCGAGCCGTCGGCGACCGACCAGGCCGCCGTGACCACCTCCGTCGAGAGCGGCCCCGAGTTCGGCGAGCGTGTCGACGAGACGCCGAACGACGAGACGCCCGAGATCAAGAAGTCGGACGACTAAGCTCCCATCCCGAGGCTCGGCCCGCGCGTCGCCGCGCGGGCTCTTGCAGAGAAAGCAGAACACGTGGCTGCAACATCCAAGCGGTCATCCCGGCCGGCCCCCGTTCGCAAGGCGTGGAGATCGCTCACCTGGCTCGGCGTGATCATCGTCGGTCTGTTCGCGATCAACGCGGCAGGCGTGATCTGGGGTGGCGGTTCATGGACGCCGAAGCTCGCGCTCGACCTCGAGGGCGGCACGCAGATCATCCTCGAGCCGAAGGTCGAGACGGGCCAGTCGGTCTCGCAGGAGCAGCTCGACCAGGCGGTCTCGATCATCCGACAGCGCGTCGACGCCTCGGGCGTCGCCGAGGCGGAGATCAACACCGAGGGCGACAACGTCGTCGTGCGCATCCCGGGTGAGCTCGACGACCAGACGCGGGCGCGCATCGAGTCGTCGGCGAAGCTCGAACTCCGCGCGGTGCTGCTGGCCGACGCGGCCACGAACCAGTCGATCGACCCGAGCGCGAGCCCCGAGCCCACGGACGACGCGGCCGCCGAAGAGCTCGAATCGACCCCGACCGCCGAGCCGACCGACGGCAGCGACCCGTCGTGGATCACGCCCGCCCTGCAGGAGCAGTTCGACAGCTTCAACTGCTCCAGCCTCGACGAGGCGGAGACGAACGTCGCCCCGGCCGACCAGCCGCTCGTCACATGCGACGTCAACCGCACGGCGAAGTACCTGCTCGGCCCGGTCGAGGCCAGCGGTGCGAACATCGTGGACGCCACGAACGGCATGGTGACCACCCAGACGGGCGCGAGCACCGGCCAGTGGGCGGTCAACATCGTCTTCGATGACGAGGGCACGAAGGACTTCGCCGAGGTCAGCACGCGCCTCTTCGGCCTGCAGGGCCAGACACCCCGCGATCAGTTCGCGTTCGTGCTCGACGGGGCCGTGCTGACGGCACCGCAGATGAACGGGGCGATCACCGACGGCCGGCCGCAGATCACGGGCAACTTCACGCAGGAGTCATCCAAGTCCCTGGCCGACCAGTTGAAGTTCGGCGCCCTGCCGATCAGCTTCACCGTGCAGTCCTCCGACACGATCTCGGCGACGCTCGGTACCTCGCAGCTGCAGTCGGGACTCGTCGCGGGCCTCATCGGCCTGGTCCTGGTCGTGATCTACACGCTCTTCCAGTACCGCGCCCTCGGCTCGGTCACGATCGCGTCGCTCATCATCGCGGCGATCATCACCTACCTCATGATCACGATCCTGTCGTGGCGAGAGGGGTACCGACTGTCGCTGGCCGGTATCGCCGGCCTCATCGTGGCGATCGGCTTCACCGCCGACTCCTTCATCGTCTACTTCGAACGCGTACGGGACGAGTTGCGCGACGGGCGCCAGCTCGTCGGCGCCGTCGAGGCCGGCTGGAAGCGCGCATTCCGCACGGTGCTCGCGTCGAAGGGCGTCAACCTGCTCGCCGCCGTCGTCCTCTTCGTCCTGGCGGTCGGCAGCGTGAAGGGCTTCGCCTACACGCTCGGGCTCACGACCATCATCGATGTCCTGGTCGTGATCCTCTTCACGCACCCGATGCTCCAGCTGCTCGCGCAGACGCGGTTCTTCTCGAGCGGCAACCCGTGGTCCGGCCTCGATCCGAATGCGCTGGGCGCGGTGTACCGCGGCCGCGCCGAATTCCGCAGGCCCGTCACGGTGCCCGCGAGCAAGGTGGCCTCGAGCGCGAGGGAAGCGGCGAAGCGCCAGACGATCGCGGAGCGCAAGGCGACCGCGAGCGTCGGCAGCGGGACGAGCGAAGGCAAGGAATCCTGATGGCCAATCGGCTCACGACATTCGGCAATGACCTGTACACGGGCAAGCGCTCGTTCAACTTCGTCGGCGGCCGTAAGAAGTGGTATGCCATCGCGGCGGTGCTGATCATCCTCTCGGCGCTGGTGCCCGTGTTCCGCGGCATCAACTTCAGCATCGAGTTCCGCGGCGGATCCCAGTTCCAGATCGCCGGCGTCGAGAACGCGACGACCGAGCCGGCGACGGAGGCGGTGGAATCCGTCGTTCCGGATGCCGTGGCCCACGTCACGATCGTCGGCGGTGACGGCGTGCGGGTGCAGACCGATCAGCTCGAGCAGCAGGACTCGCGTGCGGTGAGCTCAGCGCTGGCCGAGGCCTACGAGGTCCCCGAGTCCGAGGTCACCTCCTCATTCATCGGGCCCAGCTGGGGCGCGGATGTCACGAGGCAGGCGCTCGTCGGCCTGATCGCGTTCCTGTTGCTCGCCGGCATCATCATGGCGCTCTACTTCAGGACCTGGAAGATGTCGCTCGCGGCGATCCTGTCGCTCGTCGCCGACCTCATCATCACCGTCGGCGTCTATGCGGCGGTCGGGTTCGAGGTGAGCCCGGCCGCGACGATCGGCATCCTCACGATCCTCAGCTACTCCCTGTACGACACGGTGGTGGTCTTCGACAAGATCCGCGAGAACACCGCGGAGGACGGCGAGGAGTCGCGGCGCACCTTCGCCGAGTCGGTGAACCTCGCAGTGAACCAGACCCTCGTCCGCTCGATCAACACGAGCGTCGTGGCGGCCCTGCCGGTGGCGGCCATCCTCTTCATCGGCGCCGGCGTGCTCGGGGCCGACACCCTGCGTGACATCTCGCTGGCGTTGCTCATCGGCATCCTCGTCGGAACGTGGTCGACGGTGTTCCTCGCCGCGCCGCTCTACTCGCAGCTGCGCGAGGGCGAGCCGGAGATCCGGCGCCACGACCAGAAGGTGCTGAAGGAGCGCGAGCGTGCCGGGCTGACCGCGGTCCCCGCAGGGGCCGTGCCGACGGCGTGATGTCCGTCCGAGGCGAGAGCGGCACGAAGCACGGTTCGGAACGACGATAATTGAGTTCTGGAGGTGCGCGCATGAGTGAAGCGGGAATCAACTCGACCGCTTCGCTGCGCCGCCTCGTGCCCCGGATCTTCTCGAAGGCGCAGCCGTCCGGCGCCGTCGACACGCTGATGCGCACGGTCAGGATGCACCATCCGAAGGCCGACCTCGGACTGATCGAGCGCGCCTACACGGTCGCGGAGCGCGCGCACGAGGGCCAGAAGCGCAAGAGCGGCGAGCCGTACATCACCCACCCGATCGCGGTGGCGCAGATCCTCGCCGACCTCGGGATCGGGTCGAAGACGGTGGCGGCGGCGTTGCTGCACGACACCGTCGAGGACACGGCCTACACCCTTGATGAGGTGCGCGCCGACTTCGGCGACGAGATCGCGATGCTGGTCGACGGGGTCACGAAGCTCGACAAGGTGAAGTACGGCGACTCCACCCAGGCCGAGACCGTGCGCAAGATGATCGTCGCGATGTCGAAGGACATCCGGGTGCTCATCATCAAGCTCGCCGATCGTCTGCACAACGCCCGAACGTGGGGGTTCGTGCCGGCGGAGTCGGCCACCCGCAAGGCGACCGAGACCCTCGAGATCTATGCGCCGCTCGCGCACCGGCTGGGTATCCAGGCCATCAAGCTCGAGCTCGAGGACCTGTCGTTCGCGGTGCTGTACCCGAAGCTCTACGCCGAGATCGAGAGCCTCGTGAAACAACGCACCCCGCAGCGCGAGGAGTTCGTGCAGCGGGTCATCGATCTCGTGAGCGACGACCTCAAGACCGCGAAGATCCGCGGCAAGGTCATGGGGCGACCGAAGCAGTACTACTCCATCTACCAGAAGA
>JAPSJU010000440.1 GCA_031178025.1 Agromyces sp.
CTCGCGGTGCCGCACGGCAGTGCCGGAGACGTCGCGGTGGCCGGCTACGTGCTCGGCGGCGGGCTGTCGTTCTACGGGCGGCAACTCGGGCTCGCCTCCGCGCACGTGCGCGCCGTCGAGCTCGTGACCGCGGACGGCGCCCTCGTGCGCGCCACGTCCGATGCGCACCCCGACCTCTTCTGGGCGGTCCGGGGCGGCGGCGGGAACTTCGGCGCGGTCGTCGCGATCGAGCTCGACCTGCTGCCCATCTCCGACGTCTTCGCCGGGATGCTGCTGTGGGACCTCTCGCGAGCGCGGGAGGTGGCTCGGTCGTGGATCGACTGGACGCGGGATCTTCCGCGATCCGTCACGACGTCGCTGCGCTTCATGCGGTTCCCGCCGGCCCCCGAGCTGCCGCCGTTCCTGAGCGGCCGCGAGCTCGTGGTGATCGACGGCGCGATCCTCGAGGACGACGACGCAGCGGCGGAGCTGCTGGCCGCGCTGCGTCACCTCGAGCCCGAGATCGACACCTTCGCGAGGATCCCCGCCGCCCGCCTGCTCGATGTGCACATGGACCCGCCGGGTCCGGTACCGGCGGTCGGCGACCAGGCACTCCTCGACGCAGTGCCCGAGTCCGCGCTCGACGCGCTCCTCGAGGTGAGCGGACCGGGCGTTGCCAGCCCGCTGATGTTCACGGAGCTCCGTCACCTCGGCGGAGCGCTCGCCGAGCCGATGGATGCCGCCCTCGCCTCGATCGACGCGGCCTACGCCCTGATCGCCGTCGCCCCGGCCCCG
The DNA here is from genome assembly GCA_031178025.1 of Agromyces sp. Taxonomy (GTDB): domain Bacteria; phylum Actinomycetota; class Actinomycetes; order Actinomycetales; family Microbacteriaceae; genus Agromyces. The sequence continues at coordinate 775 of JAPSJU010000440.1, forward strand.
ACCCCGGAGATGGCGGCCATCGGCAGCGCTGCGGCGGCCCGGGTCGCCGAGACCATGCGGAGATGGAGCGCGCCCAGCGTGTTCCTGAACTTCACCGAGCGGCCCGTCGACGCGCGCGCCGCCTTCACGCCCGAGGCGTGGCGACGGCTCAGCTCCATCCGTCGAGATGTCGATCCGAGCGGGGTCTGGGTGGCGGGCCATGCGGTCGGCGCCGACCTCCCCGTCGACAGCGGCGTGACGAGCGGCTGAACCGCCTCGCATCGCGGGGCGGGACCGATCGGCTCAGCGATGCTGCGGCTCGTGCGCGTCCCGCCCCGCCGGCTCGAGCTGGAAGGTCGAGTGCGCGACGTCGAAGTGCGCCGACAGGCATCCGCCGAGCTCGTCGAGGAGCGCCCCCGTGCGACCCGACTCGAACACGTCCGGCTCCACCTCCACGTGGGCGCTGAAGACCGGAGATCCCGACGTGATCTGCCAGACGTGCACGTCGTGCACCGCGACGACGCCGGGAGCGCCCAGCAGGTGCTCGCGGATCTCGGCGACGTCGGTGTCCGCGGGCGCCGACTCGAAGAGCACGTGCATCACGTCGCGGAGCAGCACGACTGCCCGCGGCACGATGAGCACGGCGATCGCGAGCGACGCGATCGGGTCGGCGGCGTCGAATCCGGTGGTGACGATGACGATCGCGGCGATGATGACGAGCGCCGATCCGATCAGGTCGCCGAGCACCTCGAGGTACGCGCCCCGCAGGTTGATGGACGACTTCGCGCCGCCCCGCAGCACGAGCATGGCCGCCAGGTTGGCGGCGAGGCCGAGCACCGCCACGATGAGCATCGGCCCGCCCTGCACC
>JAPSJU010000441.1 GCA_031178025.1 Agromyces sp.
TGAAGCACAGGATGCGCCGGTGTCGCCCATTCCTGCGACGCTCACGACGACCTCGCTCATCTTCCACGCGCCGCCGGTGCTCGTCTCGAACGATGATCCGGAGCGACCCGAGCGCGGCGAGCCCGAGGGCGAGGAGCCGTCCAGTGCCCGTCGGCGCACGCGTCGTCGCAGCGGGGAAGAGGGCCGGTCGGGCGGTGACGAACCGGCGAACACGGTCGTGAAGGTGCGAAAGCCCCGCGAGCCCGAGCTCATCACCGAACCGCAGAAGGTGAAGGGATCCACCCGGCTCGAGGCGAAGAAGCAGCGCCGTCGCGACGGCCGCGACGCGGGTCGCCGGCGAGCCGTGATCACCGAGGCGGAGTTCCTCGCGAGGCGCGAGTCCGTCGATCGCCGGATGATCGTGCGCGAGAAGGCCGGTCGGATCCAGATCGGCGTCCTCGAGGACGGCGTGCTGGTCGAGCACTACGTGGCACGCAACCAGGAGGCGTCGCTCATCGGCAACGTCTACCTCGGCCGGGTGCAGAACGTGCTCCCGAGCATGGAGGCCGCCTTCGTCGACATCGGTCGCGGTCGCAACGCCGTGCTCTACTCGGGCGAGGTCGACTGGGATGCCGCCGCCGAGAACGGCGAGAAGAACCAGCCCCGCCGCATCGAGCTCGCACTGAAGCCGGGCGACCGCGTGCTCGTCCAGGTCACGAAGGACCCGATCGGCCACAAGGGCGCCCGGCTGACCAGCCAGGTCTCGCTGCCGGGCCGGTACCTCGTGTACGTTCCCAACGGTTCGATGAACGGCATCAGCCGGAAGCTCCCCGACACCGAGCGGGCGCGCCTGAAGAAGATCCTCAAAGAGGTGCTTCCCGACAACGTGGGCGTGATCGTGCGCACCGCGGCCGAGGGGGCGACCGAGGAGCAGCTCACCCTCGACGTGAACCGCCTCATCGCGCAGTGGGCCGACATCTCGGCGCAGCTCGAGAAGGTCCAGGCGCCCGCACTCCTGCATTCCGAGCCCGACCTGCTCATCAAGATCGTCCGCGACGTCTTCAACGAGGACTTCCAGAAGATGATCATCGCCGGCGACGAGGCGCGCGAGACGATCACGCGCTATCTCCGAGCGGTCGCGCCCGACCTGCTCGAGCGCGTCGAGGCCTACGAGGGCGAGCGCGACGCGTTCGACGAGTTCCGCATCAGCGAGCAGATCGAGAAGGCGCTCGACCGCAAGGTGTGGCTGCCCTCCGGCGGCTCCCTCGTCATCGACCGCACCGAGGCGATGACCGTCGTCGACGTGAACACCGGGAAGTTCGTCGGCTCCGGCGGCAACCTCGAGGAGACGGTCACGAAGAACAACCTCGAGGCCGCCGAGGAGATCGTCCGGCAGCTGCGGCTGCGCGACATCGGCGGGATCATCGTCGTGGACTTCATCGACATGGTGCTCGAGTCCAATCGCGACCTGGTGCTCCGTCGCCTCGTCGAATGCCTCTCGCGCGACCGCACGAAGCACCAGGTCGCCGAGGTGACCTCGCTCGGGCTCGTCCAGATGACGCGCAAGAAGCTGGGCCTCGGCCTGCTCGAGTCCTTCAGCGAGCCGTGCGAGGTCTGTGCGGGCCGTGGCATCATCGTGCA
>JAPSJU010000442.1 GCA_031178025.1 Agromyces sp.
GTGAGCACGTCGAGCTTCGTGAGCACGAAGTCGGTGACCCCGTTGATGCGCGCCGCGTAGCGGGCGATCGGGGCGTCGTACCATCCGGTGCGCCGCTTGCGGCCCGTCGTCGTGCCGAACTCGTGCCCCTTCTCGGTGAGGAAGTCGCCCCACTCGTCGAAGAGCTCGGTCGGGAAGGGGCCCGCGCCCACGCGGGTCGTGTACGCCTTGACGACGGCGATGACCCGGTCGATGCGGTTCGGCGCGACGCCGGAGCCCGTGATCGCCCCGCCGCTCGTCGCGTTCGACGACGTGACGAAGGGGTAGGTGCCGTGGTCGACATCGAGCATCGTGGCCTGGCCGCCCTCGAAGAGGACCGTCTCGCCGCGCTCGAGCGCCTGGTGCAGCAGGAGCGAGGTGTCGGCGACCATCGGACGCAGCCGCTCGACGTAGCCGAGCAGCTCCTCGACGACCTCGTCGACGCCGATCGCGCGCCGGTTGTAGACCTTCACGAGCAGGTGGTTCTTCTGGTCGAGCGCGCCCTCGACCTTCTGCCGCAGGATGTTCTCGTCGAAGAGGTCCTGCATGCGCAGGCCGACCCGGTTGATCTTGTCGGCGTAGGCGGGGCCGATCCCGCGGCCGGTCGTGCCGATCTGGCGCTTGCCGAGGAAGCGCTCGGTGACCTTGTCGAGCGTGCGGTGGTACTGGGTGATGAGGTGCGCGTTCGCCGAGATGCGCAGCTTCGACACGTCCACCCCGCGCACTTCGAGCGCCTCGAGCTCCTCGAAGAGCACCTCGATGTCGACGACGACGCCGTTCGCGATCACCGGCGTGACGCCAGGGGTGAGGATGCCGGACGGCAGCAAATGCAGGGCGTACTTCTCGTCGCCGATGACGACGGTGTGCCCGGCGTTGTTGCCGCCGTTGAACTTGACGACGTAGTCGAGGCGAGAGCCGAGCAGGTCGGTCGCCTTGCCCTTGCCCTCGTCGCCCCACTGTGCACCGATCAGGACGGCTGCGGGCATGTCAGTCCTCTCCTGCCGGCTCGGAGGCGGCGGGTGCGGCGAGCGGCTCGCCGGTTCGGGCCTCGGCGCCGATTCCGGCGGCGACGGCCGAGTCGGCCGAGATGATGCTCATGAGCTGGGTGGGCGTGAACTCCGATGCGATGCGAGCCGGTGCCTCGGGGTCGGCCGAGGCGAGCTCATCGGCGAGGCGACGGGCGCGCTCGCCGACGCCGAGATGCTCGGCGGCGCGACGCTGCGCGTCGAGCGCCCGGAGGTAGGCGCGGTTCGGCTCGTGCGACCACGGCAGGGCATCGCCCTGGCTCCATCCGGAGGCGACGAGCACCTCGCGCGCCAGGTCGACGGCGACGGCGGCGTATGCGAACGCCTCGATGAACCGCCCCTCCGAGTCGGCGAGGTCGGCCAGCTCGGCCCACGCGAGGGGAGACGACGGATGCTCCGCCACGACCGACGCGAGCGATGCACGATCCGCCCCGGCGAGCGCCTGTCGCACCGCCGGTTCGTCGGCCAGCGACGCTCGGAGCTCTTGGGCTGGTTGGTCTGGAGTCACACTCAACCTTATCGCGGGCCTCCGTTCCGGACCGTGAGGTCCGAATCCCGCCGACGGGCGTGGCGCG
>JAPSJU010000443.1 GCA_031178025.1 Agromyces sp.
TGCGCCGGCCGCGACGTCGAGGTCGTCACGTTCGACACCCGTCCCGATTACGCCGAGGTCCGGGCGCGCCTGGAACGCGACGGCGAGTTGGTGCACGGCATCCGGTTGCGCAATCTCTACGAGGACCTCCGCGGGGCGACGCCTCCTCCTGCGCCCGTGCGGCATCGGCTGCTGCGGCCCGACGTCGACGCGGTGACCACGACGACCGCGTCCGACGGGAGCGAGCGTCGCGTGCACTCCTTCGCGAACCGCCAGGTGCTCATCGAGCACGTGCGCCCCGACGGCACCGTCGCCGTGCGGGACGAGCGACTGCGCGACGCCGGGCCCGCCAGGCTGATCACGGCGTTCGCCGCCGATGGTGCCCCGGTGCGGCAGTGGACGTCGGCGTGGGTGTGCTACGCCGAGTGGCTCGACGGGCTCATCGGCGACCAACGCGCCTTCGCGATCACCGACAGCAAGACCGCGGCGCGGTTCATGTCCCGGTACCGCCGGCCGAACGTCGTCTCGATGCATGTCGTGCACAATTCCCACCTCGTCGGCACGCAGCGGCCCCTCGGTCGCCTGCGCTCCTCGCGACGCGACGTCTTCACGCACCTCGAACGCTTCGACGGGGTCGTCTTCCTCACGCCGAGGCAGCGCGACGACGCCGCGACGCTGCTCTCGGATCCGGGCAACTTCGCAGTGGTGCCGAACGGCCTCGACCCGGCTCCGGATGCCGCCGCATGGCCCGCCGACCGTGACGTGCACGCCGGCGTCGTGGTCGCCGGGCTCACCCGCCGCAAGCGCGTCGGGCACGCGGTCGACATCGTCGCCGAGTGCCGGACCCGCGGAGTCCCGGCGTCGCTCAGCATCTACGGCGACGGGCCGGACGCGCCGGCGCTGCGCGCTCGCGTGGCGGAGGCCGGGCTCGACGAAGCCGTCGAGTTCCTCGGTCACCGCCCTCACGCCGCCGAGGCGTTCCTCGACGCCTCGTGGACGCTCCTCACGAGCAGCGCGGAGGGGGCGCCGCTCGTGCTCGCCGAGGCGATGGCCCGCGGCTGCATCCCCATCGCCTACGACATCCCGTACGGCCCGGCGGACCTGATCGTCGACGGAGTGAACGGGTTTCTGGTTCCCGACGGCGATCGCTCGGCCGCTGCCGGCGCGATCACCCGCCTCGCCGCGCTCTCCCCCGGGCAGCGCGAGGCCATGCGCCGAGCCGCGCGCTCCGCGGCCGCGCAGCACGACGACGATCGGATCGTCGCAGAGTGGGGTCGGGTGCAGCGCTCCGCGGCTGCCCGCCACGCACGCCCCCGGCCGCCGCTCGACGTGTCACTCGATCGCCTGCGCCTCCTCGACCGGCGGGGCCGGCTCCGTGTCGAGGTGCGACTGCAGGGCGCGCCCGCGGACGCGACGATCGTCATCGGCCTGCGAGACCGCGAGCGCGAGATGCTCGTGCAGACCCGCGTGCGTCCGCGCGGCGCGCCGGGACGCGCCGGCAGCCGCGCGCTCGGACGGAGGCGGCCGGCGGCGGCAGTCTGGCGGCTCGACGAGCGCGCGACCACCGTGCTCGGCACGAGGCATCCGCTCACCTGCACGATCGCCGTCGAACTCGAGAACTCGCGCGTCGAG
>JAPSJU010000444.1 GCA_031178025.1 Agromyces sp.
ATGCCGCGAAGATCGCCGTCGGCCGGTCGCGAGGCACGCCGAGCAACTGCTTGGCGGCGTGGTAGCCGCCGCGGATCGTGAAGTCGGCGGGCGCGAAGAGCCGCTGGTCGACCTCGATCCCCGCGTCCTGGAGCGCTCCCTCGTAGCCGATGCGCCGGTTCGTGGGGAGGTGGAAGTCGAGGTCGAACTCGAGATCGCCGCCGATGTGGGCGATGCGCGTGTGGCCGAGGCCGATGAGGTGCTCGGTCGCGAGGCGGGCGACCGCGACGTCGTCGATCGTCAGGGTGCGCACCCCGGGGATGGGTCCGCCGACGCCGACGAGGGGCTTGCCGAGGTCGTGCAGGCGGGCGACCTCGGGCTCGGTGAGCTCGAGCGACACGGCGATGACCGCGTCGACGCGCTGCCGCAGCAGGAAGTGCTCGAAGACGCTCGAACGCTCCTGTCCGTCGCCCGACAGGTTGTAGAGCGTGAGGTCGTACCCGCTGCGCAGCAACGCCTGCTGCGCCCCCTCGAGCACCGACGAGAAGAACCACCGGTTCAGGAACGGGATGACGACGCCGATGTTGCGGGTGCGACCCGAGGCGAGGCTCGACGCGTTCGACGACACGACGTAGCCGAGTCGCGCCGCGGCGTCGATGACCTTCGCCTTCGACGCGGGGGAGACGTGGCCCCGCCCGCTGAGCGCGCGCGACACCGTCGCGGTGGAGACCCCCGCGAGCTTCGCGACCTCTTCGATGCCGGCCATCTGCTCCCTCATCGGTACGACCGCTCGCACGCTGAGACGGTCGCGGGCGTCCGCTCGATCCTATCGTTCGCCGCCGTCGGGCTCGGAGTCGGCCTGATTTCTTGCCACGCCGATCGCCGGGTATCCTTGTGAGGCCCCCGGTTGTGTGCAGAACTCGGTCGGGTGCGATGGCGAGTTACCCAAGCGGCCAAAGGGATCTGACTGTAAATCAGCTGTCTACGACTTCGGGGGTTCGAATCCCTCACTCGCCACTTCCTCGAAGCCCCGGTTCGCCGGGGCGTTCGTGTTTCCGCGGCGTCGCTCGGCGGCGCCGCTCTGCGGCGTCGTTCACGGCGCCCGCTTTCACGCCCGGGCCCCGGCGCGGTCCGCGGGCGGCGGGTAGCGTGAAGGCATGACCTCCGCCGCTCCCACCGCCCTCCTCGACCTCGCTCGCGACATCGCCGTACGGGCCTCGGAGTTCGCACTCGACGCGCGGCGCGGCGGCGTCACCGTCGCCGCGACGAAGTCGTCGGCCGTCGACATCGTCACCGCGGTCGATCGCGACACGGAAGCCCTCATCCGCTCGCTCATCCTCGACGCGCGTCCCGATGACGGCATCGTCGGCGAAGAGGATGCGGCGCACGTCGGCTCGAGCGGCATCGCTTGGATCGTCGATCCCATCGACGGCACCGTGAACTTCCTCTACGGCGTGCCCGCGTGGGCCGTCAGCATCGCCGTCTCGGAAGGGCCCGCCTCCACCGGCGCCTCTGCGGCTGCCGACAGCACCACGGTCGCCGGCGTCGTCGTGAACCCCGTCACGGGGGAGTTGTTCGAGGCGAGCGTCGGCGGCGGGGCACGGCTCGCGGGGCGGGAGCTCGCGGTCAAC
>JAPSJU010000445.1 GCA_031178025.1 Agromyces sp.
GCCAGCGGTGGCCCGGGTACCTGCGGCTGAGCAGCCAGTCGAGGCCGCCGGTGATGATCGGGGCCGAGCCGAGCGCGACGACCGTGCCCACCGCGACGCCGTTCGCGGCGGTGCCCGCGAAGAAGGCGGGCTGGTAGGCGAGGACGCCAAGGGCGCCGATGAGCACGACGAGCCAGGTCGGAGCGAGCCGCCGCGCGCCGCTCGTCGTGGACGACGACGGGAACGAGGCGACGCCGGGCGTCGCTGCAGCGGATGTCCCGATCGCGCCGCTGCGGCGCCCGGCGAAGTGCAGGAGCGCGGCGACGAGGGCGAGCGCCCCGCCGCCGATCATGATGCGTGCCGCGCCCACCGAGAGCGCGCTGGCGTCGGGCCCGAGGGCGTGCGCCGTCCCGGTCGTGCCGAAGCAGACCGAGGCGAGCAGCACGGCGAGCACGAAACGCATCGCCACATTGTTACACAATCCGCACGGAAGGCGCCTGGCGAACAGACCATCGACCGGCCGATAGGATCGCGGAGGTCGCACGAGGCATGACGAGCGGTCATGCCGCTGCGACATCCGCGAGCCCCGCACCCTCGGCACGGGGCCGCCCGAATCGGAGGATCCCGTGCGCGCTGTGCTCTTCACCGCCTTCGGCGAGCGGCCGGAACTCGTCGACGTGCCCGAGCCCGAGTGCCCGCCGCGCGGCGCCGTCGTGCGGGTGCGGGCGACGGGCCTCTGCCGCAGCGACTGGCACGCGTGGATGGGCCACGACGACACCGTGGCGCTGCCCCACGTGCCGGGACACGAGTTCGCCGGAGAGGTCGCCGCGCTCGGCTCGGAGGTGTCGGCCCGGAGCGGCTGGCGGGTCGGCGACCGCGTCACCGCGCCCTTCATCTGCGCCTGCGGACGTTGCGATGAATGCCTCACGGGCAACCACCAGGTGTGCGATGCGCAGTCGCAGCCGGGCTTCACCCGCTGGGGCTCCTTCGCCGAGTACGTGGTCGTCGACGAGGCGGAGCTCAACCTGATCCGGCTGCCCGATGCGCTCGGCTTCGTCGAGGCGGCGTCGCTCGGATGCCGGTTCGCCACCGCCTACCGTGCGATCGTGTCGCGCAGCCGGCTGGCGCCGGGTGAGCAGATCGCGGTGCACGGATGCGGCGGCGTCGGCCTCTCGGTGATCATGATCGCGGCCGCTGCGGGGGTCACGGTCTACGGGGTCGACGTCGCCGACGGTGCGCTCGCCGCAGCCGAGAGGCTCGGGGCCGTGCCGGTGCGGGGCGGCGACGGAGCCGCCGAGCGCATCCTCGAGGCATCCGGTGGCGGTGTCGACGTGTCCGTCGACGCGTTCGGCAGCGCGGCGACGTCGTTCGCCTCGGTGCGGAGCCTCAGGAAGCGCGGTCGGCACGTGCAGGTGGGTCTCATGATGGGCGACAGCGCGCGAGCTGCGATGCCGATGGACGCCGTGATCGCGGGCGAGCTCGAGATCCTGGGCAGTCACGGCATGGGGGCGCACGAGTATCCCGCGATGCTCAGCGCGGTCGCGTCGGGCGACTTCCGTCCCATCGAGCTCGTCGGGCGCACCATCGGCCTCGACGAGGTGCCCGCCGCGCTCGCGGCGATGGGCA
>JAPSJU010000446.1 GCA_031178025.1 Agromyces sp.
GCAGCACCTCGCGAACCGCGGCGCTGCCGGCCGAGAGGAGCGCGGCGAACTGCGCGTCGATCGCCATCCCCGCGCGCGTGTGCCCGGCGATCGCGTTGTTCGTCTCGTTGCCGATCTGCACCATGCTGACGTCGACGCCGGCGTCCTCGAAGGCCTGCAGCGACGTCGCCGTGAAGTCGTGCAGCGCGGTGACCGTCTCCGCATCCGTGAGCCCCGCCCACGCCTTCGGCACGAGCTGGCGCGCCGGGTCGGCCCAGAAGTCCGAGTAGTGGAAGTCGACGAGCACGCTGAGCCCGGCGGCGGTCGCCCGCTCCCCGATCTCCACCGCGCGCGCGACGTCGACGTCGCCGCCGCCGTAGCCGTTCCCGGCCGCGTCGTACGGGTCGTTCCACACGCGGACGCGCACCGCGTTCACGCCGTCCTCGGCGAGCACGTCGAAGAGATCGGCGGGTGCGCCGCTCGCGTCGCGGAAGACCACCCCGCTCTCCTCGAGTGAGAGCACCGTCGAGACGTCGACGCCGTTCACGAAGTCGGGCGAGAGTCCGTCGACCTTCTCGACGAAGATCCCCGCCTCCACCGGGCCGTCACCCGATCCGGATGCCGCGGCCGACGCCGCGTTCGCGGGCACCGCGACCAGGGTCGCGAGCGCCGCTGCGAGCGCCGTCGCGAGCGCGACGACCCTCGTCCTGCTGTGTTGCCTGTGCACGATCCGTGCTCCCTCTTCTCGGCAGCACCCGTGGCTCGCCGCCCGAGGAGGGCGATCGGATCCGCGACGCTGCGGTGTCGTTCGGGCCGGGTGGTCCGAACACGTGGTGGAGAAGGCGACTCAGCTCATGCGAGCGTCGCCTTCGGGTGTCCCCTGTCCCTTGTGGCGGCGCGGCTGCTCCGTCCACAGCGGCGACTCGATGAGACGGACCCCGTCGAGCGCGAGCAGCGGCCCCTCGCTCCGTCGACGTCGGCGCTCCGCCGACTCGGGCAGGCGCACGGCCGCCGCCGGGTGCAGCGGCACGATGCGCAACGTGAGCGCGGCGGCATCCGGGATGCCGAGCGCGTCGAGTCCGATCGTCCATGGCGTGCCGTCCCAGAAGCGGTCGGCGACCACGACCCCGTCGGCCTCGAGCCGCGCGACGTCGCCCGCCCACTCGATCTCGAGGAACCGGCGACCGGACCCCGCCGACGACAGTCCGATCGTCCACGCGGTGCCGAAGCGCAGCACGTCGTCCCGGCTCGGGGCCGATGCGCGCCCGGCACGCTCGCCGAAGCTCGGCGGGGACGTCTCGCCCGGCGTCGCAGCCCCCACCGTCACGGGGTCTTCGTCTCCCGGCCCACCCGGCCGCTGCGCATCCGCGATCGCGACGGCCACCGGTTCGAACCGTCCGGCCGCGGTCGAATACTCCTGCACCGCGGGCTCGGTGCATGCGCGGACCGCGAGCCGGCCGTCGCCGTCCTCGAACACCGGATCCTCGGCGAGCACGAGCCGCCGCCGCCCGCTCGCGTCGAGCACCCAGACGCGGCCGGCGAGCGCGGCGGGCACGATGAGCACGTCGAGCCGGCCGTCCCCCTGGGAGAGGTGCAGGCGTACCGGGCGTTCGGCGCCGAGGCC
>JAPSJU010000447.1 GCA_031178025.1 Agromyces sp.
GAGTCGCCGGGGGTCACGATGTCGATGACGTCGATGTCGTCGCGCTCGACGGCCTCACGCCAGTCGGTCGAGACCTCGGACCAGCCCCACTTCACCGCGGCGGATGCCACGTTGCCGCCGTTTCGGCCGACGAGGAGGGTCATCTCGGGGGTGGCCGGCAGATCGAAGAAGCGTGGCGCGACGCGCCATCCCTGCGAGTGCGCCGCACCCATGAATCCGTAGCCGATCATGGCTACCCGCAGCGTGGTCATCGTTCTCTCTCGTTTCTTCGCGGGGTTGATTCGCGGGATGCCCGCGTCGCGACGGCGACGCGGGCATCCGATCGGTCGAACGGCGTACCGGTGAGCGAGGCGCTGCCGTGCATGCGACCACCGCTCACCGGCGAACCGTCAGGATGCGAACGCGGTCGGCAGGTAGACGTCCACGTTCTCGGCGGTGACCACCGGCGCGTCCAGCACGATGCGCTTCGGCACGTCCTGCTCGACGAGGTCGCCCAGCGACTTGCCCTGTGCCACGAGCCGCGCGAGCGCGACACCGTCGGCCGCCTGGGTCGACGGGTAGATGACCGTCGCCTCGAGCACCGAGTCGCCCGACTTGATCAGGTCCATGGCGTTCTTCGAGCCGGCGCCGCCGACCATGAAGAACTCGTCGCGACCCGCGGCGTCGATCGCCGCGAGGACGCCGACACCCTGGTCGTCGTCGTGGTTCCACAGTGCGTCGATCTGCGGCGCCGCCGAGAGCAGCTGCGAGGCGGCAGCCTCGCCGCCCTGCACGGTGAAGTCCGCAGCGACCCGGTTGCTGACCTCGAGGCCGCAGTCCTCGAGCGCGTCGGCGAAGCCCTGCGACCGGTCCTGCGTGAGGGGCAGCGAGTCGATGCCTGCGACCTCGGCGACGACCGCGTCGCTCTGGCCGTCGAGCTTCTCGCAGATGTAGGTGCCGGCGCTGACGCCCATGCCGTAGTTGTCGCCGAGCACGGTGACCCGGGCGGCGAACGGGCTGGAGAACTCGCGGTCGACGTTGATGACGGGGATGCCCGCCTCCATGGCCTTGATCGCGACCTCGGTGAGGGCGGCCCCGTCGGTCGGCAGGAGCACGATCGCGTCGACCTCGTCGTTGATGAAGGTCTCGACCTGGCTGATCTGCAGGTTCGCGTCGTTCGTGCCCTCGGCGACGATGAGCTCGACGTCGTCGTACTTCTCGGCCTCGGCGATGGCCGCCGAGTTGATCGCGCCGAGCCAGCCGTGGTCGGCAGCGGGCCCAGAGAAGCCGATGCGGACGGTGTCGCCCGCCTCGGCATTGTTGGCGTTGTTCGTCGGTCCGGTGTTGGTCTCTTCAGCCGAGGCGGTGCAGCCGGTCACGAGCCCCGTGACCGCCAGCATGATGCCCGCCGCGGCGAGCAGGTGCCGACGGGAGTGCGCTGTGCGCATGTGCTTCCTCCGTTTTCAGTGATTCGCAGACGTGCCGGCGGAGACGCGGAGCGCGTACCCGGGGAGGGGGCGGCAGCTGCTGTCCACGCTGACACCGTCACCGTAGCATAAGTGGTGATCCGATTGTCATCTTTTTGTTGTGAGTCGGCGAAAGGGTCGTCGGGC
>JAPSJU010000098.1 GCA_031178025.1 Agromyces sp.
GCGAGGTCAGCTCACCGGGATCAGCGTGTACTTCGTGTCGAGGTACTCGTGGATGCCCTCGAGCCCGCCCTCGCGGCCGATGCCCGACTGCTTCACGCCGCCGAAGGGCGCTGCGGCGTTCGAGACGAGGCCCGTGTTCAGGCCCATCATGCCGGTCGCGAGCCGCTCGATCATGCGGTGACCCCGCGCGAGGTCCTGCGTGAACACGTACGAGATGAGGCCGTACTCGGTGTTGTTGGCGAGCCGCACCGCCTCGTCCTCGTCGGCGAAGGTCGTGATCCCGAGCACGGGACCGAAGATCTCCTCCTTCAGGATGCGGCTGCCCGCCGCGACCCCGGCGAGCACGGTGGGCGCGTAGAAGGTGCCGTCGCCGTCGATGCGGCTGCCGCCGGTGAGCACCGTCGCGCCGTGCGAGACGGCGTCGTTCACGAGCGCCTCGGTCGAGTCGACGGCCTTCGCGTCGATGAGCGGTCCGATGACCACGCCCTCCTCGGTCCCGCGGCCGACCTTCATCGCCCGCACGCGCTCGGCGACGCGCGTCGCGAACTCGTCGGCGATGGCCTCGTGCACGATGAATCGGTTCGCGGCCGTGCAGGCCTGCCCGATGTTGCGGAACTTCGCGAGCATCGCCCCGTCGACCGCCTTGTCGAGGTCGGCGTCCTCGAAGATCACGAACGGGGCGTTGCCGCCGAGTTCCATCGAGGTGCGGAGGATGCCCTGCGCCGCCTGCTGCATGAGCGTGCGGCCGACCTCGGTCGAGCCGGTGAACGACAGCTTGCGCAGTCGCGGGTCGGCGATGATCGGAGCGGACACCTTCGACGACGTCGACGTGGCGATGACGTTCACGACGCCCTTCGGAAGCCCGACCTCCTCGAGCAGCTGCGCGAACGCGATGGTCGTGAGCGGGGTGAGCGCCGGCGGCTTGATGACGACCGTGCAGCCCGCCGCGAGCGCGGGTGCGATCTTGCGCGTCGCCATCGCGAGCGGGAAGTTCCACGGCGTGATGAAGAACGACGGGCCGACCGGGCGCTGCGAGACGATCATGCGTCCCGTGCCCTCGGGGTTGAGTCCGTAGCGCCCGGTGATGCGCACGGCCTCCTCGCTGAACCAGCGCAGGAACTCGCCGCCGTAGGCGACCTCGCCGCGGGCCTCGACGAGGGGCTTGCCCATCTCGAGGGTCATGAGGAGGGCGAAGTCCTCCTTGCGTTCCTGGAGCAGGTCGAACGCCCGTCGGAGCAGCTCGCCCCGTTCGCGGGGAGCGGTCGCGGCCCATGCCTCCTGCGCGGCCACGGCGGCGTCGAGGGCGCGGATGCCGTCGGCGGGCGAGGCATCCGCGATCTCCTTGATCGTGGCGCCCGTCGACGGATCGGTGACCGCGAGGGTCCTGCCGCCCTCGGCGTCGACCCATTCGCCGCCGATGAAGAGCCCGGCGGCGACGCCGTCGAGGAGCGTGGTTTCCTGCAGGGTGTCGGTCATCAGTCCGTTCCTTCGCTTGTGGTCGGTGTCTGCCCTGGTCGTCCTCGCCGGTACGGGTCCGACGACCGGGGATGGGTCAGGGGTAGAGGCCGCGCAGCTTGTGGGCTTCGGCGACCCGTTCGACCGCGAGCGCCGTCGCGGCGGTGCGGAGCGAGAGGTCACGCGCCTCGGCGTAGCCGAGCACGTGCTGCCAGGCGCTCAGCATCCGCTCCTCCAGTCTGGACTCCACCTCGTCGGCGCGCCACCAGTACGCCTGGTTGGCCTGCACCCACTCGAAGTAGGAGACGATCACGCCGCCGGCGTTCGCGAGGATGTCGGGCACCACGAGGATGCCGCGCTCGCGCAGGATGGCGTCGGCGGCGGGGGTCGTCGGGCCGTTCGCACCCTCGACGACGACGGTCGCCCGCACGTCGCCCGCGTTCCCCTCGTGCAGCACGCCCTCGACCGCCGCGGGCACGAGGAGGTCCACGTCGTGCTCGAGGAGCGCTCCGCCGTCGAGCGGATCGCCGCCCCTGAACCCGACGACCGTGCCCGTCGCGCGCACGTGGGCCGACAGCGCCTCGAGGTCGAGCCCGGTGTCGTTCGAGACCGCCCCGTACTGGTCGCTGACCGCGGTGATGCGCACGCCCGCCTCGGCCAGGAACCGCGCGGCATCGGCGCCGACCTTGCCGAACCCCTGGACGGCCGCGGTCGAGCGCGCCGGCTCGAGCCCGACGTGCCGCAGCGCGGCGAGCGCGATGTGGGTCACGCCGCGGCTCGTCGCCGACGCCCGGCCCTGGGAGCCGCCGAGCGAGATGGGCTTGCCCGTGACGATGCCGGGCACCGTGTAGCCCATGTTCACCGAGTACGTGTCCATGATCCACGCCATGGTCTGCTCGTCGGTGCCGATGTCGGGCGCCGGGATGTCGCGCTCCGGGCCGATGATCGGCAGGATCTCGCTCGTGTAGCGGCGGGTCACGCGCTCGAGCTCGGCCATGGAGTGCTCGCGCGGGTCGATCGCGAGCCCGCCCTTGGCGCCCCCGTAGGGCACGTCGAGCAGCGCGCACTTCCAGGTCATCCACATCGCGAGCGCGCGCACCTCGTCGAGGTTCACCTTCGGTGCGTAGCGCAGGCCGCCCTTCGCGGGGCCGCGCGAGAAGTTGTGCTGCACCCGGTAGCCGAGGTACAGCCGGCTCTCGCCCGAGTCGAGGCGCAGCGGCACGGCGACGCTCAGCTCGCGACGCGGCGTGGCGAGCATCCGGTGCAGGCCGTCGTCGTAGCCGAGCAGGGCGATGGCCTCCGCGAGCTGCGAGCGCGCGTCGGTGAGCGGCGTCGCGATGCGGGGGTCGACGGCGTCGCCGGCATCGGAGGCGCCGACGGCTGCGGTCGACGACACTGTCGCCGCGATCACGTCGGTCATGCGTTCCTGAGCCCTTCCGCGACGACGGAGAGACCGTCGACGAGCAGCTCGTCGGAGATGGTGAGCGGCGGCAGGAAGCGGATGACGTTGCCGTACGTGCCGCAGGTGAGCACGAGCACGCCGTTCGCGTGCGCGTGCGCCGCCACCGCGTTCGCCAGTGCCGCATCCGGTGCTCCCGTCGCAGGGTCGACGAGTTCGATCGCGACCATCGCGCCGCGGCCGCGCACGTCGCCGATGCGCGGGTCGGCGGTGCGCAGGGCGTTCAGGCGGCCGAGCAGCACGGCACCGATCTGCTTCGCGCGCTCGATGAGCCCGTCGGCCTCGTACGACTCGATGGCGGCGAGCGCGGCGGCGCAGGCGAGCGGATTGCCCGCGTACGTGCCGCCGAGGCCGCCCGCCATCGCGGAGTCCATGATCTCGGCGCGGCCGGTGACGCCCGAGAGGGGCAGCCCGCCGGCGATGCCCTTCGCCGTGACGACGAGGTCGGGCACGATCCCCTCGTGCTCGCTCGCGAACCAGGCACCGGTGCGGCCGAAGCCGGTCTGCACCTCGTCGGCGATGAACACGACGTCGTTCGCACGACACCACTCGACGATCGCCGGCAGGAATCCCTGGGCGGGCACGATGAACCCGCCCTCCCCCTGGATCGGCTCGATGATGACGGCGGCGAGGTTCTCGGCGCCGACCTGCTTCTCGATCTGCGTGATCGCGCGTGCCGCGGCCTCGGTGCCGTCGATCCCGCCGTCGCGGAAGGGGTACGAGAGGGGCGCGCGGTACAGCTCGGACGCGAACGGGCCGAAGCCGCTCTTGTACGGGATGTTCTTCGCGGTGAGGCCCATGGTGAGGTTCGTGCGGCCGTGGTAGGCGTGGTCGAATGCGACGACCGCCTGCTTCCCGGTGAAGTGCCGCGCGATCTTCACGGCGTTCTCGACGGCCTCGGCGCCCGAGTTGAAGAGGGCGGAGCGCTTCACGTGGTCGCCGGGCGTGAGCGCGTTGAGCTTCTCGGCCACTGCGACGTAGGACTCGTACGGCGCGACGGTGAAGCACGTGTGGGTGAAGGCGCCCAGCTGCGCGGTGACCGCCTCGACGACGCGGGGGTTGGCGTTGCCGACGCCCGTGACGGCGATGCCGGAGCCGAGGTCGATGATCGAGTTGCCGTCGGCGTCGACGATGACGCCGCCGCCCGCGGCGACCACGGCGACGGGGATGGTGGTGCCGACGCCGGCGGCGACGGCCTCCGCCTTCCGTGCCATGAGCTCCTGCGACCGGGGGCCGGGGATGGCGGTGACGAGGCGGCGCTCCTGTGGGAGTGCGGGACCGCCGGCGACGGCGGCCGGGGTGTCGACGAGGGTCATGGCTGCTCCGATGCGAGGTGACGACGGTGGCGGACGCCGCCAATGGTAGGTCGGCGAAGAAGGATGCCTCAGGGCCTCGGTGTACACTCGAAGCCAGTTTCTTGGACATGATGTACACGCAGGCCCTACGCGCTGCTACGCGCTGCACGCGCTGACGGCAGCGGGCCGGCAGCCATGGAACGACCGAACCGGCGAAGGAGCCCACCCCCAGTGCAGCCGACCGTGCAGACCCTGCTCGACCGCCGCGAGCTCGACCTCACCCTGCTGAACCCGCGCCCGGCATTGCCGGCCGACGCGCTCGAGACGGCGGTCGTCTGGGCGCACAGCTCCGACCTGGCCGATCCGACGCCGTTCCTCGACGCGGGGCACGTGCTGCTCACGACCGGAACGCAGTTCGAGGCGTCCCCCGACTCCGCGTTCGCCTCCGACTACGTGCGCCGCCTTCGCGCGACCGGCATCGCGGCGCTCGGATTCGGCACCGAGGTGATCCGCGCCGGCACCCCGGAGGCGCTCGTCGCGGCGTGCATCGAGCAGGGGCTTCCGGTCTTCGAGGTGCCCTATCGCGTGCCGTTCATCGCGATCGTGCGGCTCGTCTCGGACCTGATCGCCGAGGACGCCTACGCACGGCAGGCGTGGGCGCTCGCGGCGCAACGCGCGATCTCGCTCGCGGCGCTGCGACCCGACGGGCTCTCGGCCACGCTCGGCGAGCTCTCGCACCGCCTCGGCGCGTGGGTCGGGCTCATCGATGCCGGAGGGTCCCTCGATCGCGAGGCTCCCGCCGACGGCCTCGGCCAACCGGCGCTCGGCGAGGTGGTGGGCGAGGCGCGGTCCATGCTGCGACGCGGTCAGCGGGCGAGCCGCACGCTGCTCGCCGGCGAGGCCGTGGGAGCGCCGCAGCGCATCACCCTGCAGACCCTCGGCTCTGGTGCGTCCCTCCGTGGCGTGCTCGCGATCGGCGACTCGACGGAGCTCGACCAGGCGGGACGTGAGGTCGTCACCTCGGTGATCGCCCTCGCCGGGCTCGCGCTCGAGCAGAACCGCGACCTCGATCGCGCACGCGGCCACCTGAGATCGGGCCTGCTGCGCAGCATCCTCGCGGGCGACTCGACGCTGGCCGAACGGGTCGCGCTCGAGATGTGGGGTCCCCTGCCGTCGGCACCGCTGCGGCTCGCCATCGCCGACGCCCCGACGGCGCATGTCGAGCGGCTCACCGAACTGCTCGAGCTCCGCGTCGAGGAGCGCGGCGGGCGGCTGTTCTTCGGACGCGACGACGACACCGTCGTCCTCGTGCTCGAAGACGCGGATGCCTCGCTCGCCGACGAGATCGCGATGGAGTTCGAGCTGCCCGTCGGCGTCTCCGACGCGGTCGCCGCCGACGCGGTGGGGCTCGCGCACGAGCAGGCGCTGCGCGCGCTCGAGCGCGCCAGGGAGACCGGCTCGGGCGTCGTCGCCTTCGACGAGATCAGCCGCCAGGGCGTACTCGCGTTCCTCGCCCGCACCGACGCACGCGCCGTCGCCCTCGCCACGCTCGCGCCCCTCACGGAGCACGACGCCGCCCAGGGCACGGCGCTGCTCGCGACGATGCGCGCCTGGCTCGAGCACGGCGGCCAGTTCGACGCCACCGCGCAGTCCCTCGGCGTGCACCGCCACACCGTGCGCAGCCGGGTCGCCCTCGCCGAGCGGCTGCTCGGGCGGGACCTCTCGGGCTTCCATGCCCGCGCCGACCTCTGGGCGGCGCTCCTCGCCGTCGACTGAGCTCCGCATCTCGCACCTCCTCAGCAGGAGCCGGCCCGGCCATGCGACGCGGGGGCACCGAGCAGCGTCCCCGCACCCTGGTGCGCCGGTGCAGCCGCGGCGTACGCTGGAATGAGCGGAGGGAGCAGTGATGCACGCGTCCATCGGAGAACGCATCGTCATCCACGGCAAGCAGGTCGGCCAGTCCGACCGCCACGGCGAGATCCTCGAGGTGCGCGGCGCGGACGGCGCTCCGCCCTATGTCGTCCGCTTCGACGACGGCCACGAGACGCTCCTCTACCCGGGCGCCGACTGCGAGCTCGAGCACCAGCGCCAGGGACACTGACGCACCGCGGGAGCACGGGGGCCGTCCGGGCGGCACGGCGGCATGGACCGCCCCGGCTGCGGCCGCGGCAGCGCGCGCTACCGTTGAGCCATGTTCCACTCCTACGCGGCCATCGGCGACAGCTTCACCGAGGGCGTCGGAGATGAGCTCCCCGACGGCACGGTGCGCGGCTGGGCCGACTTCGTGGCGCTGGGCATGGCCGCCGCGGCAGCCGAGCCGGTCGGCTACGCGAACCTCGCGATCCGTGGCCGCAAGCTCGACCCGATCGTCGACGAGCAGCTCGAGGCGGCGATCGCGCTCCGCCCCGAGGTGATCAGCTTCAACGGCGGCGGCAACGACATGCTGCGCCCGCGCATGCCGGAGGAACGCGTCGCCGATCGATTCCGGCGGGCGGTGCACCGCATCCGCGACGAGGGCATCCACGTGCTGATGCTGAGCGGCGCGAACCCCACCGAGCACCTGCCGCTCGGCAGGGTCTTCGACGCGCGCGGCGCGCGGCTCACCTCGAAGCTGCTCGATCTCGCCGAACTCGACGGCGTCACCTTCGTCGACAACTTCAACGACCGCGGACTGCGCGACATCCGGTACTGGTCGGCCGACAAGCTGCACCTCAACTCGCTGGGGCACGCCCGCGTGGCGAGCAACGTGCTCAGGGCGCTCGAGCTGCCGGTGCCGCCCGAGTGGGGCGTCGAGGAGGTCGCCGCGGCGCCGTCCGGCCCGCGCAGCCGCAACACCGCCGCCTACTACCGGGAGTTCGTGCTGCCGTGGATCGGGCGTCGACTGACCGGTCGCTCATCCGGCGACGGACGCACGCCGAAGCGTCCCGCCCTCGAGCCGGTCGCTCCCGACGC